>DASUGG010000324.1:0-5444 GCA_036274135.1 Geminicoccaceae bacterium | reverse complement strand
CAGTAGCGGTCGTCGTCGAACACGCCGGTGTCGATGTCGTGCGGCGCGGCGGCGGCAGCACGATCATCGCCGGCTCGGCTGCCGCCACATCCCGAACGCGACCTCTGGCTGGGTCTGTCGAGCCGGACAGCCGCCCGCGCGGTGCGGCCGTCAGACCCTTGCGGCGCCGCTGCACCGTTTCGACGGGCATCGGCTATGTGCGGCCCCGGATCCACACTACGGCCTGGATGCCCGCGTAGGGGTCGCAGCGCGAAGGAGCACGCGAAGGAGCACGAAGCCGCCATGGCTGCGGGCCGTGAACCGGGCTGTCGGGGGGCCCGCGGCACCGCCGGGCGGCGTCGAGAGTTCGCCCGCCTTGTGGCCGGAGGTGCTGGACGCGTCGCGGCGCGAAGGATCACCAAGTCGTCAGGCCCTGAACCCGGCTGTCGCGGGGACCGCCGGTTACGGCCGAGCGGCGTCGCGAACTCGCCCGCCTGTGGCTGGAGGTGCGGGACACGCAGGCGTGGTCGCCGCGACCGGGACACCGGCCACAGCGGCGTCGCGGCCAAGGAGAGCTAGGCGGCGGAAGCGGCCGGCTGGCAGGAATCGACCGTGGGGCCGACGCCGCCGCCGAGCAGCGCCACGAGCTCGCCCGCCGTGATCGGGCCGCTGTAGTATTCGCCCTGCAGCAGGGCGCAGCCGGCCGTGGTCATCAAGGTCTCCTGCTCGGCGGTCTCGACGCCCTCGGCGCAGACTGTCCGGCCGAGGCCGTGCGCGATCGCCTCGATGGCGTGCGCCCCCGCCTGGGCGTCCGGCCGGTCCGCGAGGCTGGCCGTGTACAGCCGATCGATCTTGACCTGGTCGAACGCGAACCCGTGCTGGTGCGCGAGGCTCGTGCATCCCTGGGCGAAGTCGGCGAATGCCAGCCGCACGCCGAGCCGGCGCAACTCCTCGAGGATATCGGCGGCGTCCGGCTCGGCCAGCAGCGCCGCCTCGGGCACCTCGAGCTCCAGGCGCCCCGGCTCGAGACCGGTCGCCGCGAGCGCCTGGCCGACCAGCGCCGCGAGGTCGCGGTGGCGGAACTGCAGCGGCGACAGGTTGACCGCGACCCGCAGCTCCGGCCACCTCGCGGCCTCGGCGCAGGCGCTGTGCAGCACCCAGGCGCCGAGCGGCAGGATCATGCCGGTCTCGTCGGCGTCGGCGACGAAATCCTTCGCCTCGAGCAGGCCGCGCTCGGGATGCAGCCAGCGCACCAGCGCCTCGACCCCGACGACCGATCGTGTCGCGGCATCGATCTGCGGCTGATACACGAGCTGGAACTCGCCTTCCTGCAGGCCGCGCTTGAGGTCCCATTCGAGCGCACGGCGCCGGCGCAGCTCCGCCTCCATGCCCGGCTCGAACAGGCATGCCGTCGCCCGCCCCTCGTGCTTGGCGCGATAGAGCGCGATGCCGGCGCTCTTGATCACCTCGTCGCTCGCCTGATCGCCCTCGGTCAGGGCGACGCCGACGCTGGCGCTGGCGATCACCTCCTGGCCTTCGAGCTCGAACGGCTCGGCGAAGCTCGCCAGCACCTCTTGCGCCAGCCGCACCGCGCCGTCGGGCTGATCCGGCCCCTGCTGCACGATCGCGAACTCGTCGCCACTGATCCGCGCCAGGCGGTCGGCCTCGGCGATGCAGCCGGCGAGGCGCCGGGCGCAGGCCTTGAGCAGCAGGTCGCCGACCGTCGGCCCGAGCGTGTCGTTGATCTCGCGGAAGCGGTCGAGGTCGATACGCAGCAGGGCTGCCGGCCGGCGCCGCGCCCGGGCCAGCGCCGCCGCGTGGTCGACCTCGTCGCAAAGCTGCGCCCGGTTCGGCAGATCGGTCAGCGGGTCGAAGCGGGCGAGATGCTCGGACGTGACCTCGGCGGCCACCGCCGAGGTCACGTCCGAGGCGGTGCCGCGATAGCCGCGGAAACGGCCGGCGCGATCGAAGAACGGCTTGCCGCTGATCTGGATGTGGTGCACGGCGCCCGTATCGTCGGTCAGATGAAAGCGAAAGCCGCGGAACGGCTTCCTGGCGGCGAGCTCGGCGCGGTGCCGCGCCCAGCCGGCCTCGCCGGCGGCGTAGGGCTCCCAGGACGCGTGCCGGCGGGCGAGCGCCGCCACGGCGGCGGGCGCCTTGTCGTCGACCTCGGTCAGGCGCAGCTGGTCGTCCGTCTCCCAGAACCACTCGTCGGCCATCGCGGCGAAGTCGCGAAAGCGCGCCTCGACCTCGCTGCGGCGGCGCGCGACCGCGCCGATCTCGCGCATCCGCCGGATCGCGAAGGCGAAGAAGCCGACCGCCATGACGAGCAAGAGCGTGAACAGCTTGTCGATCTGCCAGGCCGGATGCTGCTGCGACCACGCGGCGAGGCTCGGCAGCAGGTCCACAAACGTCTCCAGCACGACCGCCAGGACGGCGGCCGCCAGCAGCACCAGGGCGTCGCGCAGGCTGGCCGAGCTGCCGAAGACCCGGACCAGCCGATCGTTCAGCCCGTACCCGGGCGCCGCGCCGTTCATGCCCCACCTCGAGCCCGACCAGTGATGCGACCATCCCTAAGCGCAGATGGTTAACGAAGGCTGAAGTTCGGATCTCTGGGTCCGCGAGAGGCGCGCCGGGCGTGGGGCCTAGCATCGCAGCCGGCCGGCGTGTATAGAGGCGTCAGTCTGGGAGGACTTCGGCGCGCCTCGCGACGGTGCCGCCGGCAAGGGAGCATCGGCCGTCGATGTGGAGCGTCCGGCCAGCAGAGCGGGTAGGGGCCCTGGCCCCGGTGATCGCCGCGCCGCCGCGGCCGGTCCGTACAGCCGGTCGGCCCGCCGCCTGGCCGGTGCCGGACGCCGGCGGTGGCGCTGCGCCGCATGATCATGCAGCTGCCCGACCTCGCGACGCTCGACACCACGCCTAAGCTTCTGCTCCACAACGCGGCGCGCTGGGGCGCCGACGTCGCGTTGCGGGAGAAGGAGTACGGCATCTGGCACAGCTACAGCTGGGCCGACTGCCGCGACCGCGTGCAGGCGCTGGCGCTCGGCCTCCTGGCGCTCGGCATCGGCCGCGGCGACGTCGTCGCGGTCATCGGCCGCAACCGGCCGCACTGGCTGTGGGCGGAGCTGGCGGCGCACGCCGTCGGCGCCATGTCGCTCGGCATCTACGAGGACGCCCTCGGCAAGGAGGTCGCCTATCTGCTGGGCTATGCCGAGGCCACGCTGGCCTTCGCCGAGGACGAGGAGCAGGCCGACAAGCTGCTGGAGATCGCCGACCGGCTGCCGACGCTGCGCTGGATCGTCTATAACGATCCGCGCGGCATGCGCAAATACCGCGACGAACGGCTGCTCTCGCGGGCGCAGCTGATCGAGCGCGGCGCCGCCCTGCCGCCCGCGCGCTTCGCCGAGAGCGTCGCGCTCGGCCGCGGCGACGAGGTCGCGGTGCTGTGCACGACCTCGGGCACCACCGCCCACCCCAAGCTCGCGATGCTGCAGCACCGCGCCTTCCTCGAGCACAGCGCCGCCTATCTGCGCGCTGATCCGCGCGCGCCGACCGATGAGTACGTCTCGATCCTGCCAATGCCCTGGATCGTCGAGCAGGTCTATGTGGTCGCCATGCCGCTGCTCTGCCGTATCCGGGTGAACTTCCCGGAGAGCGAGCGGACCGCGGTGCAGGACCTGCGCGAGATCGGCCCGACGCATCTGCTGCTCGCGCCGCGGGTCTGGGAGCAGCTCTCGGCCGACATCCACGCCCGCATGCTGGACGCCAACCCGATCAGCCGCACGATCTTCGCCTGGGGCGTGCGGCGGGGGCTGGCGGCGCTGGACGCCGGCCGCCGGCCGCGCCTCGCCGACTGGCTGCTGCTCGGCGTGCTGCGCGACCGGCTCGGCTTCTCGCGGGTCAGGTCGGCGGCCACCGGCGGCTCGGCGCTCGGGCCCGACACCTTCCGCTTCTTTCTCGCGATGGGCGTGCCGCTGCGCCAGCTCTACGGCCAGACCGAGACCATCGGCGCCTACACCCTGCAGCGCGGCGGCGAGGTCGATTGCGACAGCTCCGGCCCGCCGTTCGACAACACCGAGATCCGCATCGAGCAGCCCGATGCGCACGGCGTCGGCCAGATCGTCACGCGCCACCCGCACCTGTTCCACGGCTATTTCCGGCAGCCCGAGGAGACCCGCAGGACGCTGACCGAGGACGGCTGGATCCTCACGGGCGATGCCGGCTATCTCGACGCGCAGGGCCGCCTGGTCGTGATCGACCGGGTCGGCGATCTCGCGAGCACGGCGCAGGGCGTGCGCTTCTCGCCGCAGTTCATCGAGAACAAGCTGAAGTTCTCGCCCTATATCGGCGAGTGCGTGGTGCTCGGCAACGGCCGGCCGGCGATCGTCGCGATCCTCTGCGTGCGCTATTCGATGGTCGCGAAATGGGCCGAGAGTCAGGGGCTTGCCTATACGACCTACACCACCCTCTCGGCTCTGCCGGCAGTCTACGACCTGATCGAGCGCGAGGTCATGAAGGTCAACGCGTCGCTGCCGGCGGGCCAGCGGATCGCGCGCTTCCTGCTGCTCTACAAGGAGCTCGACGCCGACGACGGCGAGCTGACCCGGACCCGCAAGGTGCGGCGCGCCGTGATCGACGAGCGCTACCATACGCTGATCGAGGCGCTGTACGCCGGCGCCGACAGGGTCGCCGTCGAGACGGCGGTGACCTTCGAGGACGGTCATACCGGCAGGATCCGGGCCGAGATGGCGATCCGCGACCTCGCGCCCGAGGCCTCGCCCGTGCCGCAGGCCGCGGAATAGCGCGATGGCGGCCGGGCGGCGGGCGGACGCACAGGCAGTCGGGCGGGGCGGCGCCGGCCCCCGCTTCGACGAGGTGCTGCTGGAGGTCCGCGGCATCACGCTGCGGTTCGGCGGCGTCAACGCGCTGAGCGACGTCAGCTTCGACATCCGCAAGGGCGAGATCCGGGCGATCATCGGCCCGAACGGCGCCGGCAAGTCCTCGATGCTGAACGTCATCAACGGCTTCTACCGGGCGCAGCAGGGCAGCATCGTGCACAAGGGGCGGACGTTCCGGCGCATGCGGCCCTACGAGGCGGCGGCCGCCGGCATCGGCCGCACCTTCCAGAACATCGCGCTGTTCCGCGGCATGACCACGCTCGACAACCTGATGACCGGCCGCATCCTCAAGATGCACGCGAGCTTCCTCGAGCAGGCGATCTGGTTCGGCCGCGCCCGGCGCGAGGAGCTCGCGCATCGCGAGCGGGTCGAGCGCATCATCGACTTCCTCGAGATCCAGGAGATCCGCCACACGCCCGTCGGCCGGCTGCCCTACGGACTGCAGAAGCGCGTCGAGCTGGGCCGCGCGCTCGCCACCGAGCCGGAGCTGCTGCTGCTCGACGAGCCGATGGCCGGCATGAACCTCGAGGAGAAGCAGGACATGTGCCGCTTCGTGCTCGACGTGAA
>DASUGG010000323.1:0-4478 GCA_036274135.1 Geminicoccaceae bacterium | reverse complement strand
CGCATGGCGGCCCTCTTGCCGGTGACCACGAGCTTGGCCGAGCCGCGCCGCCACCTCGGCTATCGGCGGCTGAAGCTCGTGGCGTCCTCGCCGCTCGGCCAGACCGGCACGACCTTCCGCGGCCACGAGTTCCACTACGCCTCGCTGGTCGATGGCGAAGGCGTACCGGCGCCGCTGTTCGAGGCGACCGACGCGCGCCGGCAGCCGCTGGGGATGTTCGGCGTCTGCCACGGCACGGTCGCCGGCTCCTTCATGCACCTGATCGACCGCACGACCGAGCCCGAGGATGCCGCGCGCCCGAGCCATCTGCGCGTGGTCGACGATTAGGCGACAGCGCTGCCTCGCCTGTCGGCCGAGCTTTGCCCGCGAGCGCCGGGTGGCTAGGATCGCGCATCGCAAAGAGCCTGGAGGATCCGATGGCGAAGGTCCTCGAGCGGTCGCTCTATGAGACCGACTACTACGCCTGGACGAAGCAGCAGGCGGCCGAGCTGCGCGCCCTCGCGGCCGCGCGCGTCGGGAGCAAGCTCGATCTCGCGAACCTGGCCGAGGTGGTGGAGAGCCTGGGGCGCAGCGATCTCAACGCCGTGCGCAGCCAGGTTCGTCGGATCATCGAGCATCTGCTCAAGCTCGAATACTCACCGACGTCAGAGCCACGCTTGGAGTGGCGTGAATCGGTGGATCAGGCCAGCGACGAGGTCGAGGACCATATCACGGCGAGCATGCGAGCGGAGATAGCAGGGGACCTCGCCAGGCTCTTCGAGCGTGGTCGGCGCACGGCTGCGACGGGGCTGACCAGGCACGGCGAGCGGCAGGCGGCGACGGCATTGCCCGCAAGCTGCCCCTACAGCCTGCAGCAGATCCTCAAGCAGGACTGGTATTCGCGACACCGGCACGGCCTGGTCGACGAGGGCTGACCTCTCCGCCGCCGGCCCCGGCTAGCGCTCAGCGTCGGCGAGCTGGTCCTTCAGCGCGGCGGCCTTCTCCTTGGCCACCAGCAGCGGTACGTGACCCGGCGGGATCTCGCCGCGATAGCGGCTCTCCAGCGCCGCGATCTGCGCCTCCGACTCGTCGACATAGCTGCGCGCCCTCTTGCGGTCGCCGCCATACATCTCGGCCTCGGCCAAGCGCTGCAGCGCCTGGACCTCCTCCATGCCGGCGACGAAGCCCGCCGGCGGTCCCGGCGGCTGGGCCGCGGCCTTGCCCTGCGCCGCCTGGGCCAGCGCGTCGGCGACCTCCCCCTGCAGCGTCCGGTAGCGCTGCTGGAGGTCCGGCAGCGCCGGATGGTGCGGCGCCTCCTTGGCGAGCAACTCGATCTGGCGGCCCTGCTCCTCCAGGTCCTGGCCGGCCTGGTAGGGCCGCAGATCGAGGCGGAAGGCAATGCTCGCCAGGTTCTGTTCGATGGTCAGGGCCAGCTCGTCGGCGCCATCCGCTGCGGCGAGCAGCGGCACGATCAGAAGCATCGCCGCGAGCATGCGCACATCGCGCCACCCGGTCCGCATGGCACTCTCCTTTCCTCCTTCCTGGGAGAACGGCCGAGCGCCGCATGCATTCCATCGGCCGACCCGCGTCCCGCAGCCGCGCCGAGCCGCCGCCGCTCAGAGATCAAGGCGGCAGTCGGTCCAGCGGCCGCCGTTGCGGTGCGATTCGACGGCGGCCTCGACGAACCGGACGCCCCGCGCGCCGTCCTCGACGGTCGGAAAGTCCAGCAAAGGATCGGGCGCCGCGCCGCTGCGCTTGGCGACGATCGCGGCCGCCGCGTCGCGGTAGAGATTGGCGAACGCCTCGAAATAGCCCTCGGGATGGCCGGGCGCGACGCGGCTCGCCCGCTGCGCGGCATCGCTCAGGCCTGCGCGGCCGCGCGTGAGAATCTCCGGAAAGCCGCCGAGCCGGCGGTGGAGCAGCGAGTTCGGCTCCTCCTGATGCCACTCCAGGCCGCCGCGCTCGCCGAACACCCGGATCGCGAGGCCGTGCTCGCCGCCGGCCGCCGAGTTGGTGACCCACATCGAGCCGCGCGCGCCGCCGTCGTAGCGCAGCAACAGATGCGCGAAGTCGTCGACCTTGCGCCGCGGCACCGCGCTGCCGACCTCGGCCGCGATCTCGGCCAGCGCCTGGCCGCTGATGTAGCTCGCCAGGTGGTCGGCGTGGCTGCCGATGTCGCCCAGCACCAGGGACGGGCCGCACAGCTCCTCGGAGAACCGCCAGGCCGCGGCCGGATCGGCGTCCGCCTCGGTCGGCGCGGCGAGATGGCCCTGGACGTACTCGACCTGGACCTGGCGGATCGCGCCGAGCGTGCCGTCCTGCACCATCGCGCGCGCCTGGCGGACCATCGGATAGGCGCTGTAGTTGTAGGTGACGCAGAACACCCGGCCGCCCTCGCGCACGCGCCGCACCAGATCGAGGGCGTCGGCCACCGTCGTGGTCATCGGCTTGTCGCAGATCACGTCGAGGCCGTGCGCCAGCGCGTCGCGCGCCGCGGCGTAGTGCAGGCCGTTCGGCGTCATGATCGCGAGCGCGTCGATGCCGTCGGGGCGCGCCTTCTCCGCCGCGATCAGCTCGGCGTGGCCGGCATAGGCCCGGTCCGGCGCGATGCCGATCGCCGCGGCCGCCGCGCGCGAGCGCTCGGCATTCCGGCTGAGCACGCCGGCCGTTACCTCGAAATGGTCGTCCATGCGCGCCGCGATGCGATGCACCCCGCCGATGAACGAGCCGGGGCCGCCGCCCACCACGCCGAGCCGCAGCCTGCGACCAAGAGCCTTGAGTGTCGTGTTCACCATCCCTACCTCCCCCGTGCTTTGCGACCTCGTGCGGTCGCGCGCCGCGAGTGGTTGCGAGCGAAAGCGTGGTCGATTATAAGGCGCATGCCGCGAGTCGGCCGAACGGATCGGCGCCCGGCTCGGCAGCGGAGTTCCCGATGAAGTTGAAGACTAAGCGCAGCGCCGCCAAGCGCTTTCGCTTCACCGGCACCGGCAAGGTGAAGCGGAACCATGCCTATCATCGCCACCAGCTGACCCACAAGGCGAAGAAGGTGAAGGTCGCGCAGCGCGGCAGCACCATCGTCGCGGACGCCGACGTGAGGATGATCAAGCGCATGCTGCCCTACGGCTCGTAAGCAGCGCGCGGGGCAGCGGCAGGGGTAGCGGACATGGCACGGATCAAGCGCGGCACGACCACCAAGGCCCGCCACAAGAAGGTGCTCGCCCAGACCAAGGGCTATCGCGGGCGGAGCAACAACACCTTCCGCGCCGCCGTGCAGCGGCTCGAGAAGGCGCTGCAGTACGCCTATCGCGACCGGCGCAACCGCAAGCGCGACTTCCGCGCGCTGTGGATCCAGCGGATCAACGCCGCGGCGCGCGCCGAGGGCCTGACCTACGGGCAGATGATGCACGGGCTGAAGACGGCAGGCATCGAGATCGACCGCAAGGTGCTGGCCGACATCGCGGTGCGCGACCAGGCCGGCTTCACCAGCCTGGCGAAGCAGGCCCAGGCCGCGCTCCAGGCGTAGTCGGCAGCGCCGACCCGAGGATAGCGGAAGGGGCCAGGCGGCCCCTTTTTGCTGCATTGGCAGCACACGGACAGAGAGCGATTTGGACATGGACGTCGACGTCGAGCGACTGCAGGGCGCCTTGCTCAGCGAGGTGGCGGCCGCGCCCGACCTCCAGGCCCTGGAGCAGCTGAGGGTCACAGCACTCGGCAAGAAGGGGCGGATCACGAACCTGACCAAGAGCCTGGGCGGGCTCGACCCGGAGGCGCGGCGCGCCGCCGGCCAGCGCTACAACCAGCTCAAGGACGCCGTCAGCGAGGCGATCGCCGAGCGCAGGGCGGCGCTCGAGCGCGCCGCCCTGGACGCGCGGCTGCAGAGCGAGCGCCTGGATGTGAGCCTGCCGGTGCGGCCCTCGCCGGATGGCCGCGTCCACCCGGTGAGCCAGGTCACCGAAGAGATCATCGCGATCTTCGGCGAGATGGGCTTCCAGGTCGCCGAAGGGCCGGACGTCGAGGACGACTTCCGCAATTTCGAGGCACTCAACATCCCGCGCAACCATCCGGCGCGACAGATGCAGGACACCTTCTATCTCGAGGCCGAGCAGGACGGCGAGCCGCTGGTGCTGCGGACCCACACGTCGCCGGTGCAGATCCGCACCATGCAGGCCGGCCCGCCGCCCTATCGCATCATCGCGCCCGGCCGCACCTACCGCCGCGACCTCGACATGACGCACACGCCGATGTTCCACCAGGTCGAGGGCCTGCTGATCGACCGGCGCACCCATATGGGCCATCTCAAGGGCTGTCTCACCGACTTCGTGCGTGCTTTCTTCGAGCGCGACGACATCCCCGTGCGCTTCCGCCCCAGCTACTTTCCGTTCACCGAGCCGTCGGCCGAAATGGATATCGGTTGCCGGCGCAGCGGCGGCGAGCTCGTGGTCGGCGAGGGTGACGACTGGCTCGAGATCCTCGGCTGCGGCATGGTGCACCCGAACGTG
>DASUGG010000322.1:0-12193 GCA_036274135.1 Geminicoccaceae bacterium | reverse complement strand
GTGCAGCGTCCGCCTGCCTAGATAGTGCGCCACGTAACCTCGAGCCCCGGCTGAGGGTCCGGGCGGCCCGGCCGGTCGCGCCGCCGGGCCGCCGGTTCGAAAGACATCCCGCTACTTGAGCTTGACCTGCGCGATCTGCAGCTCGCTGTTGCTGGAGATGTTGGGCGTGAACTCGACGTCCGGCCCGACCCGGGAGTAGCCGACCATGTGGAACATCGGCACCTCCGCGACGATCTCGTCGATCCTCGCGAACGTCTGTTGCCATTTGGCGATGCGGTCGTCGCCCACGGCGACCTGGGCCGCCTCGATCAGCTTGTCGAGTTCGGGATCGTTGTAGACCGACTGTCCGCCCTGGCTGTGATACTTGTTGAAGACCGTGAACACGGGATCGCCGTTGTTGTTGTCGTGCTGGCCCTCCTGGAGGTTGGCCGGCCGATCGTCGGCATAGGGCTTGGTGAGCCAGTCGACCCATTGGGCGACGTCGACCATCCGCAGGCTGACGTTCAGGCCGACCGCCTGATACATCGCCATGATCGCCTCGCAGGCCTCGGTCGAGTTCGGATAGAGCTCGGGCCGGCCGATGATCACGATCTCGTTGTCGACCGGCACGCCGTCGGCGCGCGCCTCGTCCAACAGACGCATCGCCTCGTCGGGATCGTACGGCCAGACCTTGAGGTCAGGATTGTGGCCGGGGATGCTCGGCACGATCAGCTGGGTCGCCGGGATGACGTCCTTACTGAAGATCGTGCCGACCATCGCCTCGCGGTCGAATGCCAGGTTGAGCGCCTTGCGCACCCGGATGTCGTCCAGGGGCGGCTTGGTGACGTCGATCCGCAGGCGCGTCGTCTCGGAGTTGGGATAGCTGTAGTCCATCTCCGGGTTGTCGGCGTCCTGCACCGCGATGTTGGGCGCGATGTCGGCTTCGCCGGTCTCGACCATCGCGGCCCGCACCGCCGATTCCGCGCGCCACACATAGGTGGCGCTCTCGACCTCGGGCTGCTCGCCCCAGTAGTCGTCGAACCGCTCGACCTGGATGTTCTGGCCGGCGTTCCATTGCTTGAAAACGTAGGGTCCGGTACCCACCGGCTCGCGCGTGCGCTCGCCGACCACGGTGTTCGGCGACACGATCGTCATCGTGCCCATCATGGTCGGCATGATCGGCGCGGGCTGGTCCGTCTTGATGTCGATCGTGTAGTCGTCGACCACCACCGGCGTGACCTTGATGCCGCCGAAGAACTTGATCCGGATCTCGCAGTCGATTCGGTCGTCCAGGGTGCGGTCGATCGAGAACTTGACCGCCTCGGCGTTGAACGGCTCGCCGTCGTGGAAGGTCACGCCCTCGCGCAGCTTGAAGCGCCAGGTCAGGTCGTCGAGCTGCTCCCATTCGGTCGCCAGGCGCGGCGTGATGCTGCCGTCGTCGGGATCGATCTCGGTCAGCGTCTCGGTGATGTTCTGCTTGACGACCCGGCCGACATTCGAGCGGCTGGCCTCGCATGGATCGATGATGTCCGGCTCCTCGGACAGCACGATCGTAATGTGGCCGCCGTCGGCGGCGAGCCCGTGGCCGCTGAGCCACGCGCTCAGCCCCATGACGACGGGCAGGCTCGCCAGCCGCAAGGTCTGCTGTATCGACATCTTTTGCCTCCCGGAATCGTTCCCTGCTCCAGACGCCGGGGATGTTAGCCCCCATGCGCCCGGCCCGCAACGCCACCCGCCATCGAAGATCACGGGGGTTCGACGCGGCGGCGGTCAGACGGGCTGGCTCCTCGCGAAGGCCCAATAGAGCTCGCGCGCCTGCCGGTAGACGTGGCCCGTCTGGTAATGGCGGTCCTCGACCCGGGCGATCGGCAGCACCTTGCCGTAATTGCCGGTGGAGAACACCTCGTCGGCGTCGAGGACGTCCTGGCGGGTGAGGGTCGCCTCGACCGCCGGCATGCCGGCGTCGCGCAGGAGCCGCAGCACGCGCTGGCGGGTGATGCCGTTGAGGAAGGTGCCGTTGCACACCGGCGTCATCGCGACGCCGTCCTTGGCGATCCAGAGATTCGCCGTGGCGAGCTCGGCGACGTTGCCGTTGGCGTCCAGGGTGATGGCGTTGTCGAAGCCGCGCCGCGCCGCCTCGACCAGCGCGCGCTGCATGTTGGGATAGAGGCAGCTCGCCTTGGCGTCGGTCGGCGCGGCATCGCGGGCCGGCCGGCGGTAGCTCGAGATGCAGCAGGCCATGCCGTTGGGCTCGGGCATCGGCGAGCCATAGACCGCGAGCACGAAGTCGGTGGAATCCGCCTCCGGCGTCACGAAGCCGCGGGTCGCATAGAACATCGGCCGGACATAGAGCGGCTCCCTGGGCAGGCGCCGGATCGCGTCGCGGCACAGCGCCTCGACCTCCTTGGCCGCGAGCGTCGGTGCGAGCAGCATCCTCCTGGCCGAATCGACCAGCCGCGCGCAGTGCCGGTCGAGGTCCGGGGCGAGGCCGTCGAAGGCGCGGGCGCCGTCGAACGCCACCGAGGCCATCCACATGGCGTGATCCAGCGGGCCCAAGAGCTTCGGCTGCTCGTCGTACCACCTGCCGTCATGCCAGAAGATCGCGGCCATGCCCCCCGCTCCGCTTGTCGGACCATGCCTAGCACCTCCGCCGCCGCGCCGATAGAGCGCCCGGGGCTTGTCGGCTTGCCGTGCTCCGATCGAATGCCTTGGAGCAGCCGGCAATCTCCGATTATGCTCTGTGGGTTCATAGCTAGCAGAGGCATTTGATGCGCAACGCGATCCAGAACTTGGCCAAGACTTCCGTCACGGTGCTGCTCAAGTCGGATCCGAGCGCGCTCGCGGTGGAGGCCGGTAAGCTAGCGATCGACAAGCTGTTCGGCTGGCTGCCGCAGAAGGGCAAACTCGAAACATTGATCGCGCGCGTCGAGGGCGAGCTGAAGCGGCTCGCTGAGCTCGAGTTCGGGGGCCGCGCCGACCTCGAGCCGGCGATCGGCAATGTTACGATCCTGTTCGAGAGGTTCGGACTTACGGCCACCGAACTGGTCGATCTGAGCCTGAAGCCCGAGCGAGCGAGCGAAGAGCTGCTGACACGTGGCAAGCCGGTGCTGGACGCGGCGGGCGAAGCGGTTGCGGGGCTTTGCCGCGGCCGGATCGTGCCGCAGGTCTACGAGCTTCTCCTGAGCGATCCGCAGACGATTGCCGAGTTGAGCTCAGCGATCGCCAGTGCACTGCTGAGCCAGCGCGAGGCGATCGGCAAGATCCCGGACGAGGTGGGACTTGCGCTGCGTCGCATGCTGGGACGTCACCTGGTGATCGATCCGACCGAGGTCTGGCAGCCGGGCACCTCAGACATTTATCTGCTGCGAGCCGAGTACGGCGTGGTCCCCTTTCACGAGCAGCGCAGGCCGGAGGTGGACAGGCTGCTGGCCTGGTGCGGAGCCGATCCCCGGATGGCGGTTCGGGTCATGCTCGGTGCCGGCGGGACGGGCAAGACGCGCCTGATGATTGAGCTGTGCAGGCAGGCACGCGGGCGGCATTGGCGCGCGGGCTTCTTGCATCGGGAAACACCGGTAACGCCGTCCTGGGACCTGGATGGCCTCGTGGACGGCCAGGATCCCTTGCTCCTGGTCGTGGACTATGCGGAGACCAAGCGCGACGTGCTCGTGCCAGTGCTGCGGCGCCTCAGCCTCAATCACCGCAGCGCCAAGACACGGGTGATCCTGGTCGCGCGGGCGGTCTCCGATTGGCTGCTGGACCTCCGGCGCGCCGATCCGAAACTCCAGGAGTTGCTCGACGAGACGCGCGTGCTCGTGGAAGAGCTTTCACCCATCGCTTTGCCGCTTGATCAACGTGCCCAGATCCTCGAAGCGGCGGCCGCTGAGTTTGCTGACCGCTTGGTCATGACAGACATTCGCCGTCGTCGGCTGACCCCGGGAGAACTGAGTGCGCCACATTTCGCGAACGTGCTCTTTCTGCATATCGCTGCTCTTGCAGCCGTGGTGGGCGATCCTGCAAGGGAAGAGGACGCGCTCCTGCGCTTCGTCCTGATCCGCGAGGAACGGTACTGGCAGGCCGGTCTCTCGAGCGCGAATCTAGGCCAGGACCTCGATGTGAGCAGTGTCGCGCAGGCGGTGGCGCTTACCACGCTGGCGGGGGGTGTCAACCACAAGGCCGAGGCGCGGATGCTGCTGGCGCACGTGCCGAGTCACTTCGCCCTCACACCAACGAAGCGTGATCGTCTGATCGATCTTCTGCGCCGCCTCTATCCGGGCGAGCGCTATTTGGAGCCGCTTCGGCCGGATCTCTTAGGTGAGGAATTGGTTGGTAAGGCACTGAGCGATGACCCGGCGCTGCTAACGGCGGCACTCGGCGGAGGCGCGTCGCAGGATCAGGTGCAGAATGCGCTGACCGTGCTTACGCGTCTGGCCCAACGTCGCCCCGATGCCGAGCGCTGGCTGGAGCAGGCCTTCGCGGGCGATCTCGAACGGCTGGCGGAGCCGGCGATCAGGGTGGCGATTGAGACGGGCCCTCCAATGGGCAAAGTGCTTGCGCAGGCTTTGACGTTGCAGCCGCTAAAGGAACCTGCTCGTCTGGAGCCCATGATCCCGGGGAAAACGGCCGAGCTGATCGAGGTAGGCGTAGTCGTTCTGACCCAGCAGTGGAGCCGCTTGCTAGCTACCCCAAAGCCGTGGGCAGATGACGTCAAAGCAAAGGCCGCACCGATCGCCATGCGCCTAGCCAACCGGCTGAGTGCGGCAGGCCAGCCGCACGAGGCGCTCGCGCTGGCACAGGAGGCCACGGATATCTATGACGCGCTCGCCGCACAGGCGCCCGATGTCTATCGGCCCGATCTCGCCACGGCGCTCAACAACCTGGGAAACCATCTGAGCTACCTTGACCGAACCTGGGAAGCCCTCGTGCCGGCAAGGAAGGCCGTCGCCATCTTCCGCGAGCTGGTCCGCAAGAAGCCTCATGTCTACGAGCCCAATCTCGCTATGGCACTCAACAACTTGAGCGGTTGCTGGAGCGCAGTGGACCAGCGTCAGCAGGCGCTCAAGGCAGCCTGGGATGCAACGGGCATCTTTCGTAAGCTGGCTGAAGCAGCACCGGATGCCTTTCGGTTCTATTTTGCTGGAGCACTCGGCAACCTGGCCAATCGCTATAGCGAAGTAGGCCAGCATCAGAAAGCGCTCGCGGCGGCTCAGGAAGTAGCAGACCTCTTTCGTAATTTGACCGAAGAGGCGCCTGATGCCTATCGGCCCGATCTCGTCCGGGCGCTCAATAACTTAGCTGCAAGCCTGATCGAATTTGACCGCTACGAGCAGGCGCTCGAGGTTTCCCTTAAAGCGATACGGACGCTGAAACCGCTGTTTTTGAGCTCCCCTCTAGCGTTCTCTGACTTAATGGCGCTGGCGGTGGAGAACTATTCCGCAATATGTGAAGGGCTGGGTGGCGAGGCTGACGCGGAGTTGGTTGGTCCGATTTTGGATATGTTGCAGCGAACAAGGAATGGTTTGGGCGGAAAGCAGGCGGCGGATGGCGAGCCTTGTTTTTGATCTGCTCGGCTCTTTGCTTGGACAGTACAGCACTGTTTGCCAAACTGGTTTTTAAGTGACGTTCACAGCCGCTTAGTGCCGTTTGCACAGGGCGCGTACGTCGCGCGGTGCGCTGGTACGTTGCCTGAGGTTTCATCGTCGGATTGACGGCGTTAGAACCTTGTTAACCCTACTGCGAGAGGGTGAGGCAACTCCGCACAATCTGGCGAGGCACCGAATGGCACGCGAACAGGATGACGATCACGAGAGCCGCCGCGCCTGGGTGCGGCGCGCGCCGCGAGAGCTGGCCGAGGCCGCGGTCGACGGCCTGCACGCGCCGGGCGACCGGTTGCCCGCCGGGCAGCGGCGACGCGCCCGCGAGCTGGCCGAGCGCGTCGCTGGCGCCGTGCAGCAGGAGGTCGAGCGGGCCTTGCGGCGCGATCCGGGCGACGCGCCGGCGCTGCGGGATGCGCTCAGGGTGACGACAAGGCTGTTCGAGACGCATCCGCTCGCGGCCGGCGAGCTGGTCGCCCTCGATCTGGATCCGGCTCGCGCCGCGGGCGCGCTCCTGACGCGCGGCGGTCCGATGCTGGCAGGGGTCGACCGGCCGGTCGCGCGCTGGTGCCGTGATCGGATCGTGCCGCGCGCCGTGCGGGAGCTGCTGAGCGCCCGGCGGCTGATCGCACAGCTCGCGAACGGCGCCGAAGACGGCGGCGAGGAGGTCGAGACCATGCTGCTGCTGACCATCGAAGGACATGACGGCGCGGTCGCGTCGGCGGCGTTCAGCCCCGACGGCGGCACGATCCTGACCGCGTCCGAGGACACCACCGCCCGCTTGTGGAGCGCCGCCGACGGCCAGCAGCAGACGGTGCTCGAGGGGCACTGGGCTCCGCTGTGGCGGGCCGCCTACGGTCCGGGCGGCGGCCGGATCGCGACGGCGTCGCACGATCAGACGGCGCGCCTGTGGGATCCGGCGAGCGGCCAGGAGCTGCTGGCCATCGAAGGCCACGAGGACTGGGTCCGCGCCGCCGTGCTCAGCCCCGACGGCAGCAAGGTGCTGACCGCCTCGTACGACCATACGGCGCGGCTCTGGGACGCGGGCACCGGCACGCTGCTGATGACGCTGCAGCATGACGAGCGGGTCGCGGACGCCGCCTTCAGTCCCGACGGCAGCCGGATCGTCACCGCCTGCTACGACACCATCGCACGCATCTGGGATGCCGCGAGCGGCCAGCTGCTGCTGGGCCTGCCGGGCCACGAGCGGGAGGTCGTCGCCGCCGCGTTCAGCCCCGACTGCGGCAAGGTCGTGACGGCCTCGCACGATCTGACGGCGCGGATCTGGGACGCCGCGAGCGGCCAGCAGCTGCTGAGCCTGGAGGGCCATGGCGGCCAGGTGCGGTCGGCCGCGTTCAGCCCCGACGGCACAATGGTCGTGACCGCCTCGGACGACCACACGGCCCGGCTCTGGGATGCCGCGAGCGGCCAGCAGCTGGCGAGCCTGGAGGGGCACACCGACTGGGTCTTCTCGGCGGCCTTCGACCACGACGGCAGCAGGGTGGTCACTGCATCGTCGGATCGTCGCGCCAAGGTCTGGGCGATCGCGCCGGCGGTGGCATGACCGCCTGAGCCGTGCGGCTGCCGATGTCGCCGTTGCGCGCCGTGCGCTCGGGCAAGGACGCGGCGGCCCTCGCGCCGCTGCCGGGGCGTCAATGGGCCGGCGGGGCGGGCCCGCCGCCCGGCTTCTGGAGGAAGAAGACCAGCGGCACCAGGAGGATGAACACCAGCGCGAGCAGGCGGAAATCGTCGAGATAGGCGAGCATGCTCGCGTGGTCCTGGACGGTACGGTAGACCAGCGCCTGGGCGATGCGCAAAGCCGCGTCCGCCGCGTGGCCCTTCTGCTCGAGCAGGCGGCTCAGCTGATCGACCCGCGCCAGGTAGGCCGGGTCCGTCGGCGTGACGTGCTCCACCAGGTAGTGTTGATGCCGCTGCGATTCGCGCGCGAGCACCGTGACGGCCAGCGAGATGCCGAAGCTGCCGCCGATGTTGCGCGACAGGTTGATGATCGCCGAGCCCAGGCTGGTCTTGCCGCGCGGCAGGCCGACGAACGCCACGGTGTTGATCGGAATGAACAGGAACGCGAGGCCCAGGGTCTGGTAGATGCGTGCCCACATGAAGGCGCTGTAGTCGGCCTGCAGGGAAAAGCTGCCCAGGTGGTAGAGCGCCGCCGACGAGATCACCAGCCCGGTCGCGATCAGGAAGCGCACGTCGACCGTGCCGACCAGGCGGCCGACCACCGGCAGCAGCAGCATGATCGCGAAGCCGCCGGGCGAGATGACCAGGCCGGCCTCGGTGGCGGTGTAGCCGAACAGCGTCTGCACCAGCTGCGGGATCAGCACGGTGCTGCCGAGCAGGATGAAGCCGAGCATCAGCATCAGGATGTTGGCGATCGCGAAGTTGCGCTCGCCGAGCAGGCGGATGTCGACGATCGGGTCGCGCTGGAAGAGTTCCCAGACGACGAAGAACACGATGCCGAGGCCGCTCGCGACCGCGAAGGCGGTGATGAACGACGAGCTGAACCAGTCGTCCTGCTGGCCGCGGTCGAGGACCACCTGGAGCGCGCCGAGGCCGAGGGCGAGGAGGCCGAAGCCGATATAGTCGACGCGGATGCCCTCGCGCAGCCGGCGCTGGCGCTCGGCGATCAGGTCCGGCGGATCGGCCACCAGGGCGACGATCAGAAACGTCAGGATCACGCCGACCGGCACGTTGATCAGGAACACCCAGCGCCAGCTGAAGCTGTCCGTGATCCAGCCGCCGAGCGTCGGGCCGATCGCCGGCGCGAATACCACCGCCATGCCGTACAGCGCGAACGCCATACCGCGCTTTGCCGGCGGCGCGGCATCGCTCAGGATCGCCTGCGCTCCCGGTTGCAGGCCGCCGCCGGTCAGGCCCTGCAGCGCTCGGAACACGATCAGGGTCGCGAGGTTGGGCGCCAGGCCGCATAGCAGCGAGCTGACGGCGAAGCCGGCGATGCAGCCCAGGAAGAAGCGCTTGCGCCCGAGCACGATCGACAGCCAGCCGCTCGCCGGCAGCACGATCGCGTTCGTGATCAGATAGGAGGTCAGCACCCAGGTCGATTCGTCCTGCCCGGCCGAGAGGTCGCCGGCGATGTGGCGCAGCGCGACGTTGGCGATCGAAATGTCGAGCACCTCCATGAACGCCGCGAGGGCGACGACGGGCGCGATCAGCCAGAAGCTTGTGGGCTTCGCCGGGGCGGGCCGGGCATCCGGCCGGACGGCGGCCTGGCCGCCCTCGACCGGGGCGGCACTCATGGTGTGCGCTCGCCGGCCTTGCCGGGGTCGGGCGTGTCGCCGGCCGCGTCGGCGTCAGGCGCGGCCTCGCCGGTCGGCCCGGCCGCGTTCTCAGCCGTCTGCGGCTCGGGCGCCGCGCCGACGTCGACGGTCGGCACCACCGACAGGCCGAGCGCCAGGAACTGCTCGATGCTCTGCGGATCGTCGAACACGATCTTGACCGGCACGCGCTGCACGACCTTGACGTAGTTGCCGGTCGCATTCTCCGGCGGCAGCAGGCTGAAATGCGCGCCGGTGCCGGCCTGGATGCTGTCGACGTGGCCCTTGAAGCTGTGGTCGGGATAGGCGTCGATCTCGATGTCGACCGGTTGGCCGGGGCGCATGCGAGTGAGCTGCGTCTCCTTGAAATTGGCGGTCACCCAGGACGTGCCGACGACGAGGTCGGTGAGCGTCTGGTTGCGCTGGACGACGTCGCCGACATTGACCGCGCGGTGCGTGATGAGGCCGTCGGCCGGCGCCGAGATCCTGGTGTAGGAAAGGTTGAGGTCGGCCTGATCGAGCTGCGCCTGCGCCTGCCTGACCTGGGCTTCGAGCTGCTCGATCCGCGCCTTGGCCTGGGCGATGTCCTGCTGCACCAACTGATTCATCTCGACCTCGGCCCGGTCGCGGTCGACGGTTGCCGCCGCTGCGGCCGCGTTCGCCACGGCGATGTCGATATCCGCCTGGGCCGAGACGCGGGGGCCCGCGCGGGTCTGTCGCTGCGCTTCGGCGTCGGCCTGCTTCAGGGTGGCAAGCGCGCCGGCGAGCTGCGCCTTGGCCGCGGCGAGGCGCGCCGGAGCTTGCACCTGGATCATCTCGAGGTCGACCCGCGCAGCGTCCGCCTGCGCCTTGGCCACGCCGAGCGCCGCGGCGGCCTGGTCGCGCGCCGCGACGAAATCGCGCGGGTCGATCTCGATCAGGAGGTCGCCCTGCGCGACGCGCTGGTTGTCGGTGATGTGCAGCGCCGCGATCGGCCCGGAGACCTGCGGCCGGATGTGCACGACGTTGCCGTCGATGAAGGCATCGTCGGTGGATTCCTGATCGCGCGTCAGGTACCAGTAGCCCGTGCCGATCGAGGCGCCCACCAGCACCAGGGCGAGCAGCAGGACGATCCGGCGCCGCCGGCCGCGGCCGGGCGCGGCCATGTCGCCAGCGGCCGGTGCCGCGCCCTGACGCCGCTCGCCCGAGCCGCCGTCCGTCTCGCGGCGAAGCGCCCGCGGTTCGCTCGCGGCGGGCTCGCCGGCGGCGGGCGTCGACGGACGTGGTCGGACCTGCTCGTCATTCATCGCGTCGACCGCTGGCATCGCGCCGTCCGCCGGCCGCGGGCGGAGGCCTTGCAAGAGAGGGATCGGGGCAACGGCACGTCGGCGCCGCCCGAAACGTGTGCCTGCCCCTACGGCTGTCCCGATGCCTACTTAGGCTGTCGCGTGCGGAAAAAGAAGGCGTGGCCGGCTCGACAGCAGCCGCGGCTAGCGCAGGAACCGGCTGGTGAGCGGGTGGCCGGTGACCAGGCTTACGAGATGCGCCGCCATCAGCAGGGCGACGACGATCGCCAGCATCTGGATCGCCGTATAGGGCAGCAGCGACGGATTGCCGGCCGGTCGCGGGCGGCGCTCCTGCCAGTTCGCGACGCCAGCGACCGTCACCGCGACGACCAGCGCCGCCACGGTCGCGGCGAGGCCCATCGCGGCCGCGGCCCTGCCGCAGCGAGCCGGCGGCCTAGCTCGCCGTGGTCGGGTCGATCATCCGTTCGACCAGGGTGATCTTCGTCGCGGGAAAGCCGCTGATCTCCGCGTGCTTCCTGATCAGATCCTCGCTGGCGGCGAGATAGACGCAGAACGTCTTGTCGCCGGCGACGAAGGATTCGACCCACTGGATGTCTGGGCCGAGCCCGGCCAGCGCCTCGTTCGACTTGGCGGCCGCGGCGCGCAGCTGGTCGCGCTCGAGGGTGCCGACCTTCGGGATGTCGCGCTCGATGATGTACTTTCGCATGCTGCCCTCCCTTGCTGCGGCGGTACCGGCGAAAAGCCGGTGGCCGGGCCGTGGCACGACCCGGAGCGGCGCCGCGAGCGAAGCCTCTCCTTGCCAAATCGCGGCTCCCGGATGATTCTAGGGCGGGTCTAAAGGACGCACAGGGGAGGCGCAAGCCTTGCTGGGCTGGTTGGCCGAGCTGCGCGAGACGTCGGCGTCGCGCTGGCCGGCGCGGGAGAGCCCGCGCGGCTACCGCATGCCGGGCGGCCTGCGGCTTGCGCTCCTGGCGCTGTTCTCTGTCGGCGGCGCGGTCGGGCTGTGGCTCTGGGGCAAGTGGGGCTTCCTGATTGCCTTCGACGCGATCCGGACGTACTGCTTTTAGGAGAGGCCGATGGCTGCGGAGCTGACCGGACGCTGCCTGTGCGGCGCGATCCGCTATCGGGCGACGGCGGCGCCGTTGTGGGCGTCGCATTGCCACTGCGAGAGCTGCCGGCGGGCGACCGGCGCGCCGCTCACGACCTATGCCGGCTTCAGCGCCGCAGCGTTCGCCTGGACGGCGGGCGAGCCCGTGCGCTTCGCCTCGTCGGAAGGCGTCGTGCGCACGTTCTGCGGCTGCTGCGGCACGTCGCTGACCTACCAGGGCGATCGCTGGCCGGGCGAGGTGCATGTGCTCGCCGCGACCCTCGACCGGCCGGAGGCGGTGACGCCGCGGGGCGAGGCCTTCGCCGGGGAGCGGCTGCCGTGGCTGCATCTCGCCCCACCGCCGGCGGTGGCCGCCGAGAGCTGATGGCGCGGCCGAGGTTGCCTCCGGCGCGGCAGCCATCGATCGTGGCACTGCTCGAGGCACGCAGAGACATCGCCCGACGACTTGATCGGCGGATCAAGCGCGCGAGAGCGCCGCGTAGGCCCGCTCGAAGCGATCGAGGTTCGCGGCCGTGTAGGCCTCATAGTCGAAATCGATCGTCAGGTGAATCTCGGAGACCATGCTCCACATCGCCTCGCGCAGCAGCGAGGCGCATTTCATCGCGTGGTAGCGCCGGCGCAGCTCGTCGCTCGGCGGCGCCTCAAAATAGAGGTCCAGCAGACGCTCCTCGAGATCCGGCGGCAGCTCGTTGTTCGAGGCGAGGCCGCCGAGGTCGAACAGCGGGCTGTTGAAGCCGCCATACTCCCAGTCGACCATCCAGAGCCGCGCGCCGTCGTCGATCAGGTTGGCCGCCAGCAGGTCGTTGTGGCCGAACACGAGCTCGACCGGCCCCACGATCCACTCCAACCGCTCCGCCGCCGCCATGTAGCGGGGCAGCTCCGCTGCCAGGCGGTGCCGGTCGGCGGCAAGCCGCGCCGCATAGTCGCGCAGCACCT
>DASUGG010000321.1:0-8303 GCA_036274135.1 Geminicoccaceae bacterium | reverse complement strand
GGTGCCAGGCGACTGGAACGGCTTCTTCGGGCTGTTCACGAACGTTCTGCTCAATGTCATCGTGCTGACCGGCCTGTCGCTCGGCGTGGTCAAGATGCCCGAGGACATCGTCTACGGCCGCATCCTGCCGGCGCTCGGCATCGCGCTGCCGCTCGGTAATCTCTACTACGCGTTCCTCGCCTGGCGCCTCGCCAAGAGCGAGCGGCGCGGCAACGTCACGGCGATGCCCTACGGACCGAGCGTGCCGCACATGTTCATCGTCGTGTTCCTGATCATGCTGCCGATCTACCTCCAGACCAACGATGCGGTCCTCGCCTGGCAGGCGGGCCTGGCCTGGGCGTTCATCATCGGCGTGATCGTGCTGCTCGGCGCCTTCGTCGGCCCGACCATCCGCAAATACACGCCGCGGGCGGCGATGCTCGGCACGCTCGCCGGCATCTCGATCGCGTTCATCTCGATGCGGCCCAGCTTCCAGATGTGGGAGGTGCCCTGGATCGCGTTCGTGGCGCTCGCGATCATCCTGATCAGCTGGATGGCGAACGTGCGCCTGCCGTTCGGCGTGCCGGGCGGCCTCGCCGCCGTGATCGTCGGCACGCTCCTGGCCTGGATCGCCGTGCTGCTCGGCTGGAGCGGCTACATGGTGCCGAGCGCGGTCGGCGAATCTCTTGCGCAGTTCGGCTTGCGGCTGCCGGTCTTCTCGGGCGACGTGGTCACGGGCCTGGGCGACATCTGGCCACTCCTGGCGACCGCCATCCCGCTCGGCGTCTACAACTTCACCGAGGCGATGAACAACGTCGAGAGCGCTTCGGCCGCCGGCGACAACTACAATCTGCGCCACATTCTCGTGGCCGACGGGCTGGGCGCCGTGATCGGCTCCGCGCTCGGCAGCCCGTTCCCGCCGGCGGTGTACATCGGTCACCCCGGCTGGAAGGCGGTGGGCGGCCGGATCGGCTATTCGCTCGCGACCGGGGTGGTGATCGCGCTGGTCTGCTTCCTCGGCCTGACCGCGCTCCTGCTCGCGATCATTCCGCTGACCGCGATTCTGCCGATCCTGCTGTTCATCGGCCTGGTGATCGGCGCCCAGGCCTTCCAGGCGTCGCCCGCCCGGCATGCGCCGGCCGTGGTCCTGGCGATCATCCCGAACATCGCCGCCTGGGGCCAGACCCAGGTCGACGGCGCGCTCGCCGCGGCCGGCACCTCGGCTGCGGCCTTGGGCTACGGCGCCTTGATGGACACGGGCGTGGTCTACCACGGCATGGAGCTGGTCGGCGGCGGCGCCGTGCTCGCGGGCCTGATCCTCGGCGCGGTCGCCGCCTTCATCATCGATCGCCAGTTCCGCTGGGCCGCGGCCTTCGCGCTCGCGGGCGCGATCCTCGCGTTCTTCGGCTTCATCCACGGCACCCATCTGGAGGTGGCGGCCTCGCCGCTGGTGGCGCTGGGCTATGCCCTGATGGCGGGCATCTGCTTCGTCTTCGCGCGGCAGGAGGAAGCCGCGCCGCTGGCCCCGGGCTGGGCCGCCGCCGAGGATCAGAAGGCGCCGGCCGAGTAGCCGGAAGGACAATCGAAAGATGGCCCTCGAGCTCTTCGTCAACGGCACGCTGATGCGTGGCCTGGCGCTGCACGGCAATCTCGCCGGCGCCGAATTCCTCGGCGCGGCGCGCACCGCGCCGATCTACCGGCTGTACTCGATCGACGACCGGCATCCCGGCATGTTCGAGGTGGCCGAAGGCGGCGTCGCGGTAGCCGGCGAGATCTACCTGCTGCCGGACGAGGTGTGGCGGCGGGTCGAGGCCGGCGAGCCGCCGCACCTCTACTGCGGCAAGGTCAGGCTCGCGGACGGGCGCGAGATAGCGGGCATCCTCTATCCGCGCGAGCTTGCCGAAGGACGGCACCGGGACATCTCCGACTACGGCGACTGGCGCGCGTATACCGCCGCGCGTCAGAGCGAGCCGGGCGATTGAGGCGGCAAGGAACAGGTCTTCAGGTCGAGGAACGGCGATGGCGAGCATGCACTTCGAAGCGGAGCCCTATCCACTGCCGTTCGAGCACGAATCGACGGCGCTGCTGATGATCGACATGCAGCGCGACTTCGTCGAGCCCGGCGGCTTCGGCGAGATGCTCGGCAACGACGTCTCGCTGCTGCGGTCCACGATCGAGCCGTGCAGACGCGTGCTGGACGCCGCCCGGCAGGCCGGAATCACGGTGATCCATACGCGCGAAGGTCATCGCCCCGACCTGACCGACGCGCCGCCCAGCAAGCTGCGGCGCGGCGGGCTCGAGGTCGGGATCGGCGACCGCGGCCCGATGGGCCGCGTGCTGGTGCGCGGCGAGCACGGCCACGACATCATTCCCGAGCTCTATCCGCTGCCCCATGAGCCGGTGATCGACAAGCCCGGCAAGGGCGCATTCCACGAGACCGACCTCAACCTGATCCTGCGCAACCGCGGCATCAAGACGCTGATCGTGTGCGGCGTGACCACCGAGGTGTGCGTCCACACCACGGTGCGCGAGGCGAACGATCGCGGCTATGAATGCGTCGTGCTGTCCGACTGCGTCGGCTCGTATTTCCCGGAGTTCCAGCGGGTCGCCCTCGAAATGATCAAGGCGCAGGGCGGCATCTTCGGCTGGGTGTCGAATTCCGAGACGGCGTGCCGGGCGCTCGGCCGGACCGCCCCACGCTCGACCGCCAGCGCGGTCGGGTGACGCGCTTCCGCCCGGTCGTCCGCCCATGCATCTCACCGCTCTGTCCGCCGGTTTCGAGGCGCCGCGCAGCCGCTTCAACGGCGTGATCCACAGCGTCTTCGACCAGGCCTGCAACATCCGGGTCGACGACGGCCGGCTGCTCGCGCTGCTGGCGCCGTGCCTGGGCAACGTGCCGCACGGCGCGCGCATCGCCCTGCCCGCCGGGTTCGGCTTCGCGCGGCACCTCGCGGTCGGCGGGCGGGTCGGCTGCCGGGCGGATGTCCTGCGGCTGCCGGGCCTGTCGATCGACCTCGGCACGGCGCAGCCTTGGCGGGGCGATCTCGCCGCCGCAGCCGTCGATCTGCGGGTGCCGCAGGTGGCGCGCGCCTGGCGGACGGCATGGCGGATGCTGGAGCAGCACCCGCGCCGAGGGAATACGCAGCTTGCGGCGCTGAGCCGCACCGTCGATCGCCGCGCGTTCCGCCTTGCCCGCGCCACCCGGCATCTGCGCCTCCATGAGGCTGCCCGGGCGATCGAAGCGCTCATCGGTTGCGGCCCCGGCCTGACGCCGTCCGGGGACGACCTGATCGTCGGGTTTCTGGCCGGCCTGTGGAGCACGGCGGGCGACGATCCGGCACAGCGCGCCTTCCGGCGCACGCTTTGTGCCGCGGTCGCCACCGCGGCAGGGGCTACGGGCGACATCAGCCGGACCTATCTTACGCACGCCACCGGCGGCCGGTTCGCCGAGCCGCTGGCAACGCTCGCCGCCAGGATCGCCGACGGTGCTCCGGTCGACGAGATCGGACGCGCGAGCGCCACGGCGCTGCGCGTCGGGCACAGCTCGGGCAGCGACGGCGTGCTCGGCCTGCTGCTCGGCCTAGCGGCATGGTCGCCGCCGGGGGGGAGGCAGGAGCTGGAGATGCCGGCCGATGGCTAGGGCAACGCGGGTCTTTCGCAACCTGTATCGCGACTCGGTGTCGCTGATGCAGCTCTCGGCGAAGCTCGGCGCGCTGGCGGGCGTGCGCCAAGCCTCGGCGATCATGGCGACGCCGGGCAATCTCGACCTGTTGCGCGAGGCCGGGCTGGCGCCCGGCGATGTCGCCGCCGGCCCCAACGATCTGCTCGTCGCGCTCGAGGGCGAGGACGAGGACGCGCTCGAAGCCGCGCTCGCCGCGACCGAGACCGAGTTCACGCGGCCGGCGGCGCGCTCTCAGGACGGCCCCCGCCGCACGCCGCCGCGCAGCCTCGAGATGGCGCTGCAGGAGGCAGCCAGCGCCAACCTCGCCCTGATCTCGACGCCCGGCGACTATGCCGCCGCCGAAGCCATGAAGGCGCTTCGCCTCGGCCTGAACGTCATGCTGTTCAGCGACAACGTTCCGCAGAGCGACGAGATCGCGCTCAAGCGCTACGCGCGCGCCCACGACCTCCTGGTCATGGGTCCGGACTGCGGTACCGCGATCATCGGCGGCGTGCCGCTCGGCTTCGCCAACGTGGTGCGGCGCGGCGAGATCGGCGTGATCGCGGCATCCGGCACGGGCCTGCAGCAGGTCACCTGCCTGATCGATCGCTGGGGCCAGGGGATCTCGCAGGCGATCGGCACCGGCGGCCACGACCTCAGCGCCGAAGTCGGCGGCATCACCATGCTCCAGGGACTGGAGGCACTTGTCGCCGACCCCGCGACCCGCGTCATCGTGCTGATCTCCAAGCCGCCGCATCCGACGGTCGCGGAGCGGGTCCTGAGCGCGGCATCAGGCACCGGCAAGCCGATCGTGGTGAATTTTCTCGGCGCGGACCCCGACGCGGTGCGGCGCGACAACGTGCATCCGGTGCGCACGCTGGAGGATGCCGCCCGGCTCGCAGTGGTCCTTGCCGGCGGCGCCGAGGTCGAGGCCGGCGCGGTACGGCCCGACGGCGCGCCCGCGGCGGAGCTGGCACCCGGTCAACGCTATGTCCGCGGGCTCTACAGCGGCGGCACCTTCTGCTACGAGGCTCTGCTGCTGCTGACCGATGCCTTTGGTCCGATCGCCTCCAACACGCCGCTCAAGCGCGAGCTGATGCTTGCGGACGTGTGGCGCAGCCAGCGGCACACGGTCGTCGATCTCGGCGACGATGCCTTCACGCGCGGCCGTCCCCACCCGATGATCGACCAGACGCTGCGCCGCGAGCGGATCCTGCAGGAGGCCGCGGATCCGGAGGTGGCCGTGATCCTGTTCGACGTCGTGCTCGGCTACGGCGCGCATCCGGATCCCGCGAGCGAGCTTGCCGTCACGCTCGCGGAGGCGAAGGCTCAGGCCAGGGCCGCGGGCCGGGGCCTCGCGCTCGTCGGCTCGGTGTGCGGCACCGCGGGTGACCCGCAGGATCTGCCCCGCCAGGAAGCGGCGCTGCGCGAAGCGGGCGTGCTGCTGGCGGACAGCAACGCTCAGGCGGTCCGGCTGGCGGCACGGATCGCGGCGCAGCACCCGTCGGAGCCGGGCCGATGAATCCCCTGTTCCAGGAAGAGCTCCAGGTCGTGAACGTCGGCCTTCCCGCGTTCGCCGAGGCGATCCGGACGGCGGGCGGTACGGCCGTGCAGGTCGAGTGGACGCCGCCCGGCCAGGGCGATCCGCAAGTGGCCCACCGGCTCGCGGGCCTGATCCGGCACCCGGCCGTCGAAGCCGCCAACCAGCAGGCGTTCGCGGCGTATCAGTCGGCGCAGCCGGCGCTCGAAGGAATCGCGCCGGCGCGCGCCGCCGTACCGGACATGGGCGAGCGGACGATCCTGCATTCGGGGCCGCCGATCGCGTGGGCGCGGATGTGCGGCCCGGTGCAGGGCGCGATCATCGGCGCCATCCTGTACGAGGGCTGGGCGCCAAGCCAGGCGGAGGCGATCGCGCTAATCGAGCGTGGCGAGATCGACTTCGCGCCGTGCCACCAGCATCGGGCCGTCGGGCCGATGGCCGGCGTGATCAGCCCGTCGATGCCGGTATGGGTCGTGCTGAACCGCGAGCACGGCAACCGGGCGTACTGCAACCTCAACGAAGGGCTCGGCAAGGTGCTGCGCTTCGGCGCCAACAGCCCGGACGTGATCGACCGGCTGAAATGGATGGCCGCGGTGCTGGCGCCGACCCTCGCCAAGGCGCTCGATGCGCTCGGCGGCGTGGAGCTCAAGCCGCTGATGGCGCAGGCGCTGCATATGGGCGACGAGGTGCACAACCGCAACGTCGCCGCCTCGGGGCTGCTGCTCAAGCGGCTGGTGCCAGCGCTGCTGCGTATCGACGCCGCGCCCGCCGACATCGCCGCGGTCGCGGAGTTCATCGCCGGCAACGATCATTTCTTCCTCAACCTCTCGATGGCGGCCTGCAAGGCCATGCTCGACGCCGCCGCCGGCGTGCCGGGCAGCAGCATGGTGACCGCGATGGCGCGCAACGGCGTCGATTTCGGGATCCGCCTGAGCGGCACCGGCGAGGCCTGGTTCACGGCACCGGCGCCGGTCGTCGACGGCCTGCTGTTCCCGGGCTACAGCACTGCGGATGCCGCCCCCGATCTCGGCGACAGCGCGATCACCGAGACCGCGGGCGTCGGGGGCTTCGCGATGGCCGCGTCGCCGGCGATCGTGCAGTTCGTCGGCGGCAGCCCGCAGGACGCGATCGCCAACACCGAGGAGATGGCCCACATCACGCTCGGCCGCAACGGCGCCCTCACCCTGCCGGCCATCGATTTCGCCGGCACGCCCGCGGGGATCGATGCCCGCAAGGTGGTCGATACCGGGATCGCGCCGATCATCAACACTGGCATCGCCCATCGCCAGGCGGGGATCGGCCAGATCGGCGCCGGCATCACCCGCGCGCCGCTGGCCTGCTTCGCCCAGGCGGTCGTCGATCTCGCCGGGCGGATCGGGGGATAGCATGAAGGCAGAGCCCGGCATGGCGGTCGTGGCGGTCGGCGGCAATGCGCTGATCGTCGATCCCAAACGCGAATCGATCCCCGATCAGGCCCTCGCGGCCACCGCCACGGCACACCACATCGCCGAGATGGTCGCGGCCGGCTGGAACGTGGTGATCACGCATGGCAGCGGTCCGCAGGTCGGCTTCATCCTGCGCCGCTCGGAGCTGGCACTGCCCGAGGTCGCGCCGGTACCCATGGACTACGCCGCCGCCGACCTGCAAGGGGCGATCGGCTACATGTTCCAGCGCGCGCTGCGCAACGAATTCCGGCGGCGCGGGCTGCAGCGCACCGCGATCGCGGTGGTGACGCAGGTGCTGGTCGACCGGGACGACCCCGCCTTCGACCGTCCGGCCAAGCCGATCGGCTCGCAGATGGACGAGGCGACGGCCAAGCGCCGCGCCGCCGAGCTCGGCTGGGTCGTGCAGGAGGATTCCGGCCGCGGCTGGCGGCGCGTCGTGCCCTCGCCCCTGCCGCGGGGCATCGTCGAGGTCGACGAGATCGCGCACCTCGTGCAGGCCGGCTACGTGGTGATCGCCTGCGGCGGCGGCGGCATCCCTGTGGTGACGGACGAAGCCGGCGATCTGCACGGCGTCGAGGCGGTGATCGACAAGGACCTTGCCTCGAGCATGCTGGCGCGCGAGCTGAACGCCGACCTGCTTGTGATCTCGACCAGCGTCCCGCGCGTGGCGATCAACTTCGGTCGGCCCGAGCAGCGCTGGCTCGAGCAGATCACGCGCGAGGAGGCCCAGGCCTATCTCGCCGAGGGCCACTTCGCCGAAGGCAGCATGGCGCCCAAGGTGCGCGCGATCATCGCCTATCTCGACCGGCCGGACCGCCGCGGCCTGATCACCGATCCGCCGAACATCGGGCGCGCGCTCGCGGGTCAGGCCGGAACGGTGCTGACCTTCGACGGCGCGGCCGGGTAGTTTCGACCCTGCCGCTTTCGTGTCCCTGGCGACCGCAGGACCGCGCGTGCCGGATCAGGCCGAGAAGGGATCGCGCCGCACCCCGAGACCGCGCATGAAGGTCTCGCGGATCTGCGCCGGATCGCGATGGGTCGTGGCCGCCGGTCGATCGCCCGTTACCCGCGCGGCGATGAACATGGGAGCGTCGGCGACCAGGGCCTCGTCGACCAGCTCGGCGAAATGCGCCTCGTCCTTCGCCCAGCCGCTGGCGGCAATGCCGGAGGCGCGGGCCATCTCCACGAGGTCGACCGCCCCGGCGGTGGCGGTCGGCTGGCCACCGGTGATCTGATAGGCGGCATTGTCCCAGACGATCATCACGAGATTCTTGGGCCGGCGGTTCGCGATCGTGCCGAGCACGCCGAGCTGCATCAGCAGCGAGCCGTCGCCCTCGAGCGCGAACACGCGGCGAGCCGGCTGAGCGATCGCGACGCCCAGCGCGATCGGCAGAGCGAGGCCCATGCTGCCCAGCATGTAGAAGTTCTGCGGCCTCCGCCCGACGCTCCAGAGGTCGAAATTGGTGAAGCCGATGCCGGCGACGATCGCGTCTTCAGCCTGCAGCTTCGCGACGAGCCGGGCGGTGAGGTCGGCGCGGCTCATGATCTTGACGGCGTCGCGGCGAGTGCTGGGCATCAGTGCCTCGCCTTCGGCTCGGTCTTGCCGCCGGTCAGCAGCGGATTGAAGATCAGCGCGGCCGGCGCCTGGATGGTGACGGCCTGGCGGATCGTCCGCTCG
>DASUGG010000320.1:0-10556 GCA_036274135.1 Geminicoccaceae bacterium | reverse complement strand
GATCTCGACGCGATCGCGGCGATGGACGGCATCGACGCGCTGACCCTGGGGCCGGGCGATCTGGCGCAGGACCTGGGCGTGCTCGGCACGCCTGAACAGGCGCGGGTGCTGGACGAGAGGCGCGCCGCCCTCCTCGCTGCCGCAGCCAGGCACGGCAAGACCTGCGCGATGCTCGTGTCCAGCGCCGAGCAGGCCCGCAAATGGCGCGACGAGGGCGTGCTGCTGCTGGTCTATCGCAGCGACGTCGACATCCTGCACGCCGGCTTCAGCCGCGCCGTGAGCGAGATCAGGGGCCTGCCGGTCGCCTAGATCATCTTCGGCTTGCGCCGAAGCGGCGGCAGCTTCCCGCTCGGCTATTGCAAGGCGGCGAAGAAGGCGTCGATATCCTCTTGCAGCCGGCCGTTGTCGCGCTCGAGCGCCTCGATCTCCTGCTGCGTCGCGCCGCCGCTGCTGCCGAGCGCGATTTGGCGCTGGCTGAGCTCGGCCTCGCGGGCGCGCAGCCGCTCGAGCTCGCTCTGCTGCGCCCCCTCCTCGGCCTGCGCCTGGCTCAGCCGCTGGCTCTGCGTCGCGAGCTGGCGGTTCAGGCTGGCGAGCGCCTGCTGCAGGCGCTGCTGCACCGGCTGCAGCTGGGCGATCTCGGCGTCGAGCCGCTGCGCCTCGGCACGCAGCTCGGCGCGCCGCTGCTCCGCCGCGGCCGCCTGCGCTTCCAGCTCGGCGGCCTGGTCGTCGTAGGTGCCGGTCGCGATGTTGTGCAGCCCGCTGAGGAAGCCCGCCTGGCTCGGGTCGCTGGTGCAGCCGGCGAGCAGGCAAAGGGCGACGATCGGGCAAAGCCGGAACAGCGCCATGGATCCGAATCCTCCCGTCAGGCCACCGCGGGCGGCCGGACCTTCGGCGCCTCGACCCCGGCCGGCACCAGATCGACCACCTCGGCGAGATCCTCGTATTGCGCCACCAGCCGCTCGTTCTCGCGCTTCAGCGTCGCGAGGCGCTGCTTGAGCGCGGCGGTGTCGCGGCCGTTCTCCTCGAGCGCCTTGATGTCCTGCTCCATCACATCGATGTTGCCCAGGCTCTCGACGATCAGCACGCGCAGCGCCAGCGCCGACGATTCGACCCCGTCCAGCTGGTTGGCGTACTCCGCCGCGGTGATCTGACCCGCCTGATAGCGCCGGTTCAGGTTGCCGATCTCGGTCTTGAGCTCGGCGACCGTGCGCTGGGCGGCATCCGCGGCCTCGCGGTAGCGCCCCGCGTCGGCATTCGCGGCGTCGATCCGACCCTGCAGGCTGGCCTGCTGGCTCGCCGCCTGCGCATTGACCTCGGCGACGTAGGCGCCGGCGGCATAGCCGGCGAGGCCGCCGGCGACGCAACCGCCCGCCGTGGTGCCGGCCACCACCGCCGTGTTGTCCGTGAAGGCGAGACTGCCGAGAAGGCCCACGAGGCAGCCGCCGAGCGTGCCGAGGCTAGCGCCCTCGATGCGCGTGCTGGCATTGTGCTTGGCCGCGGCGAGAAGCTCGGCCTCGGACGGGCTCAGCCCCTCCTCGCTCATGCTCATCAGGCGCACGTCGTCGACGATGTTGACGCTGGTGCCGTCGGAGCTCGAGGCGCAGCCTCCGCACAGCAGCAAGGCCAGGACGGCACCGACCGGCAATTCGGCCCTGTTGCTCTTGTTCATCGATTTCGCCCTTCGGGAATCACACTTACCATAGCGGAGATCGCGATCGCTCGATAGGCCCGACCGTCCTATCGGGCAGCGCGCCCCATGACCACATCGACCAGGCCGGCGGTGCCGATCGAGGGATCGGCGCGATAGGCGCGCAGCACCTCGTCGAAGCGGCGCACGTGGTCGACCAGGGCGGCCTGCTCGGCGAGCCGCAGCTCGCGTCCCAGGAGGTCGCTCTGCTCGCGCAGCTGCGCGGTCGAATAGTCGTCGACCAGAGCGAAGACGATGTTGGTGAAGCCGCGGGTCAAGAGATCGACCCGCTCCTCGGCGTTGTCGGCGACCTGCCGGCGCTGGGCGAGGCGCTCCTCCAGGGTCTCGATCGCGGCCGTGTCGCCCTGCCCGCGGGCCTGATCGAGCTGCGCCTCCACGTCCGCCACCTGCTGCGCCGCCAGCTCGGCGATCCGGATGTCCTGCTGCAGCCGGAAGATGAAGATGGTGCCGCTGAGGATCGACTGGCGCACGGCGCGCGCCTCGACGTCGTTGCGTGCCCGCCGCTCGCTCGCGACCAGCTCCTGGATCGCGCCGAGGCTGGCCTTCAGGTCGAGATCGGTGCTGCGCTCCTCGAGCTCGGCCAGCACCGCGAGCGCGTCGCCGGTTGTGCCGCGCGGGCTGCTCGCCTCGGCCTGCCAGGCTTCGCTGACCGCCCGGGCGCGATCGTCGCTGCTGCCGACCGGCGCCGAGAGCACCGGCCGGATGCCGAAGGTGTCCAGGGCCAGCGGCTGGCCGCCCTCGATGTTGAAGTAGCCGTATTCGTTGCGCAGCGCCGTGCGGATCTCCTCGGCCGGCGTCAGGATCGAGCCGCCGCGGGTGACGAAGCCGCCGGCCTCGCCGTGCGGCCGGCCGACCCGGTTGAGCCGGAACGGCTCGAGCACGAACTCCTCGACATTGCCCAGCACGTCGTGCAGACCGAGCGGGTTGGCGTCGCGCACGCCGACCGGCTTGATCGAGCCCTGCGCCGAGTCCGGCCCCTGGTACCAGACGTACGTGTTGAGCTCGCCCTCCATGGGGAACAGGCGCTCGCGGAACTGCGCCTCGCTGACCGCGGCGCCGCCGCGCGCGGCATATTCCCATTCGGCCTCCGTGGGAAGCCGCAGATAGGCGCGGTAGCGCCCGGCCTGCGGCAGGCTGTCCTGATGCTGGGCGAGCAGCCACTCGCTGAGCCGGCGCGTGAAGTCGACCGCATCGAACCAGGAGATCGAGGTCTTGGGCCGCATGCCGGCCATCCCCGGGGTCGGGCACTCGGTCTGCATGACCGCGGCCCACTGGTCCTGGGTCACTTCGTACTTGCCGATGTAGAAGAGCCACTCGCCGGTTGCCGGGTCCTGCAGCGAGCCCAGGATGTGCTCGCGGTGCAGGTAGTCGATGTGGCCGGTCGGCTGGTTGGCCCAGCCGAGCAGGATCGAGCGGTCGGACAGCGCATCGCCCCCGATCGGCGGCGTGGCGACCGGCCGGAACGCCATCGCGCCGCCGCAGGGCAGCGGCAGCACCAGATCGTTCTCGAGCGGCGCCGGATTGTAGAAGCGCTCGGGCCAGGAGGTCTGCTGTGCGTGCGCGCCGCCGGCGAGGGCGAGGAGGGGGGCAATCACCCGTAGGAAGCGGCCGATCATCAGCTTTCCCGCATGCCTTCGGTCGGCTCGAGCCGGCTCGCCTTGAGGCCGCCCGCCAGCGCGGCGCCGGTGGCGGCCAGCAGGGTGACCACCAGGGCGATCGCGAGATGTCCCGGCAGCAGCGCGCAGACCGGGCCGCTGCCCGACTGCTCGGCGAAGCGCGCGTTGATCAGGGCGGCGACCAGGGCCGCCGCGGCCGCCGCGAGCGCGAACCCCATGGCCGCGATCGCGAGGCCATGGGTCAGCGGGAAGGCGACCAGGCCCAGCCGCGCCGCGCCCATCAGGCGCAGGATGCCGAGCGCGCGCCGCTTGCGCTCGACATTGCCCCAAAGGCTCGCGGCGAGCGCGGTGACGAAGCCGGCGCCCGCCACCAGGCCGATCAGCGAGAACACCGCGCCGAGATTGCGGTCCAGCGCGCGGATCCGGCGCACCTCGTCCTCCGCCGCCCGGACCTGCAGGCCGAAGCTCGAGCGCAGCAGGCCCGCCAGCGGCTCGACCGAGTCGAGATCGGCGGCGTAGATCCGCAGGTTCTCGTAGCGGACCGGCCGCTCGGCGAGGCTGCGGCCGGCGATGCCTTGTTCCGGCAGCTCGAAGGAGTCGCGGAAAGCCTCGAGCTCGTCGGCGATGGCCGGCGCGACCAGCGCCTGGCGGCCGATCAGGAAATCGCCGGGCACGACCTCGACCACCTGGAACGGCAAGGTGAGCTTGGCCGGCCAGCGGCCGGTCCGGCTCGCATGCCCGGTCAGCCGGTCGCCAGGAGAGACACCGAACCGCTCGGCGAGATCGGCGCTGATCGCGATCTCGCCCGGCGCCAGCGCACGGCCTGCGCGCAGCAGCGGATCGCCCGCCGAGCTCGGCAGCAGGTCGACCGTCTCGACCGCGCCGCGCGGCCCGGCGAGCAGCAGCCGGGCCGCGATCGAGCGGCTCATCGGCTCGATATAGCCGACCCCGTCGAGCGCGCCGATCGCCGCGACCGTGTCCGGGTAGAGCTGCAGGGTGCCCGGCAGATGGATGCGCAGCTTGCTGGGATTGCTCCTGAGCTCGTCGGTCAGGCCCTGGATCACGCCGGCGCGCAGCCCGTCGAGCACCAGCAGCGGCGTCAGGATCGCCGCCAGCGCCGCGACGTAGCAGAGCGCCATGCCCCACTCGTGGCGCAGATCCGCGAGCGCCAGGCGCGGCAGCACGGCGAGCCGCTCAGGCAGCACGCGAAGCCTCCGCGGGCACCAGCCAGGCGCGATGCGTGCGGCCGTCGGGCGCGCCGGCCATCTGCGCGCGCGGCAGGGCGAAATCGTCGAGCAGGTCGAGGTCGTGGCTGACCACGAGCAGCGCCGAGCCTTCCGCCGCGGTCAGCTCGAGCAGCGCCTCCATCACCCGGCGCGCGTTGTCCGGGTCGAGCGAGGCGGTCGGCTCGTCGGCGAGCAGGAAATCCGGCCGGTGCACCAGAGCGCGGGCGACCGCGACGCGCTGCCGCTGGCCGAACGACAGCCGCTCGGGCAGCACCCGCTCGAGCCTGGCGATGCCCAGCCGGTCGAGCAGGTCGCGCACCCGGTCGCGGTCGCGCCGGCCGGCGAGCGACAGCGGCAGATGCACGTTGTCCTCGACCGAGAGGAACGGCAGCAGCGCGCCGCTCTGCACGACATAGCCGAAATGGCGCGCGCGCAGCGCCGCCAGCGCCTCGAGGTCGCGCCGGCGCCACAGCTCGCCGACCTCCGCCGCCACGCCGTCCTCGCGCTCCAGGCGGAAGGTGCCGGCGCCGTCGGGGGCGAGCGCCAGGCCGGCGAGGTCGAGCAGCGTGCTCTTGCCCGAGCCGCTCTGGCCGACCACGGCAAGCCTTTCGCCCGGTGCGAGCACGAGGCGCTCGATGGTCAGCTCGAACACGCGATCGTCGGCGGCACGCCGCTTGCGCACCTGCTCCAGCACCAGCCGCATGGACACGGCCGCGTGTCTCCCTAAGGCAGGAAGCTCAGCGGCATGGCGTAGACCGTCTCGCCGGGCGGCGCGTCGTCGTAGAGCGCCGTCCAGTTTGCCGGCTCGTCGTGGACCCGCTCGAACAGGCGCAGCCGGCTGCGCAAGCGGTCCAGGATCACCCGCTGCTCGACGCTGCTGGTGTTCAGCCAGCGCTCGGGCGTCAGCTCCATCAGGGGCGAGCGGTAGGGCAGGCCGTCGAGGAACTCGCCGAGCGCGCCGCCGAGCGTCTCGAACTGGGCGTTGACCAGGCGGCCCTCGTCGCCCCGCGCCAGCGCCGCGAGCGCGCCGCGCACCTGATCGAAGAAGGCCGCCGAATCGGTCCGCGTGGCCTCGCCGGCGTCGACGATCTCGCGCAGCACGTCGCGCAGCGTGTTCAGCTGGTCCTTGGTGATCAGCAGACGCACCTCGACCGCGGTCTGGGTGGTGTTCTCGAGCGCCCGGTCGGCGATCCAGGCCTTGAACACGTCGGGCGCGCGCTCGTCCTGCAGCCGGCCGAGATAGGCGAGCTGCATCGCCAGGGTGTCGAGGGCGGCGGTCTGGGCGAGGTCGTCGCCGGCGGCCTCGAGGGCTTCGGCGACCCGGCCGTCCATCGCCTGCTGCACGCTCGTCACGATCGAGCCGGCGAGCTGCGCGACGCTCGCGCCGAGCGCCTCCGGGCTACCGCCCTCGATCGGCTGGTAGCGATCGCCGGCATTGCTGCCGAGCGCGCGGCTGAGCTCGCGATACTCGCCCTCGGCGTAGGCGTGGGTGCCGGCGCCGGCCGGCGTGCGCAGGTGCATGGTGTAGATCGCGATGCCCTGCTCGCGCGCCTGCGCGCTCAGGGCCGCGGCGTCGGCGCGCTCGGCGATGGCCGATTCGCGCGCCGGATTCGGCCCGGCATCGGTGATCAGCACGACGAAGCGGCCGCCGAACGCGTTCCAGTCGACCTGGCTCACCGCCTCGTCGATGCCGGCATAGGCATCCTCGTTGAAGCCGACCGAGCTGGCCGTTGCCTCGGTCACCTCGGCGAGACCCTGCAGCACCAGACCCGGCTCCTGATTCGGCTCCAGCTCGACGAACGTCTTGGTCACGTACTCGAGTGCAGGCACCAGCTCGGTGCTGTCGCGAAACGCGATCAGGCCGAAGCTCACGCGCTCGCCGATCTCGGAGTCGGCGATCCGCCGGTAAAGGTCCTCGACCGCGGCACGTGTCTGCTCGATGTACGGGCCCATCGAGATGGTCGAGTCGATCACGAACAGCACGCCGACCTTGAAGTCGCGCAGGATCTCCTCGCGCGCGGGCGGCTCCTGGGTCGGCGTGAAGGACTGCGGGATCGAGGCGACCTCGAGCAGCTTGAGCTCCTCGTAATTGAGCGGATTGAAGGTGAGCTCGTGCCGCAGGATCGGCAGGATGTAGAACTGCTCCTGGATGTCGACGTAGGTCTCGGGCTCGATCGAGACCACGGTGCTGTCCCCGGGCAGGGTGCCGGCGATCGCCTGCTCGCGCAGCGCCCGTACCTGGGCTACCAGATCCTCGGAATTGAGCAGGTCGACGATCGCTTTCTGATCCTGGAACAGGAGCGTGCGCTCGCGGCCTGCGGGGTTGGAGAAGGACACGACGATCGCCTGGTTCCAGTCGATCACCTTGTCGGCCAGCAGCCAGCCCAGGCGCGGCCCCTCGGCAGCGCGCCCTGTCTCGACCCAGTCGCCCTCGCGCGCGAACACGTAGAAGACGTCGAACGGCCGCACCGGCGTCGCCACCGTAGGGCCGCCTGGGGTCTCGTGCAGCACGGCGCCCGGCCGCGCCAGCACCCGCTGGTACAGCGTGGTCTTGCCCTCGACCAGCAGCGGCCGGTCCTGTGCCTCGGCATGGGCCCCGAGCAGCACGAGGAGCAGACCGAGGCCGATCGATCGAAAGACCCGCATCACGCCCTCCCTTGTCCGTTCAGCACCCCGCCAGCACCGCCTGCTCCGGGCTGGTCTCGTTGAGGTGGTCGCACAGGCTCTCGAGCTCCGCCGCGGCGCCCGCCGCGCCCGCCTCGGCGGCGCGACTGTAGTAGTCGGCGGCGATCTCCGGATAGAGGGCGATGCCGCAGGCGGCGCTCGCCTCGTAGCGCGGATCGTAGCAGCGGCCCATCTGCAGCAGGCAGTCGGCGTGGCCCGCGGCCATGCAGCCGTCCAGGATCTCCACAAGGGCCTCGCCGCCGCCCTCGCTGCGGCAGGCCTGCGCCGCCTCCAGCCACTGCGCCGCCGTCGCGCCTTCGGCCGAGAGCCGCGCGGCGGCACCGGCGCAGGCGGACTCGGGCTCCTCCCCGACCCGTGGCTCTTCCGTGGTCGCTGGTTCTTCCGTGGCCGCGGGCTCCTCCGTCGCCGGCTCTTCTGTGACCGTCGGCTCTTCTGTGACCGTTGGCTCCTCCGTGGCCGGCTCCTCTGTCGCCGCCGGCTCCTCCGTCGGCACGACCGGTTCCGGACGCAGATACCACCAGGCGGCGCCGCCGGCGGCGCCGAGCAGGATCAGCACGGGCAGGATCAGCCAGAGGCGCGAGCGTGCCGGCGGCGGCACGGGCGGGACGGGGTCGACCACCGGTTCCGGCGGCATCGGGTCCAGCGGGACAGGCTCCGGCTGGGGCGGTGCCGCCTCGGGCGGGACCGGCGGTACAGACGCGACCGGCGGTACCGCTGGCGCCGGCGTTATCGGCGCCGCGGGCCGCGGAGGCGTTGGCCGCGATGCGCGCAGCCGCGCGCTGGCAGGCCCGCCGGGCGAGGGCGCGATGTCCGGCCACCATTCCTGCGCCTTGGCGCCGAGCGCCGGCACGTCGATCTCGACCCGGCTGTTGAAGGGGATGTGGTCGACCACGTCCGGCCCGACCAGCAGGACGGTATCGCCGCCCTCGGCGCGGACGTCGAGCGGCTCGAGCAGCGCCGGCTCGGCCTGCCAGCCGTCCGGCCCGAGGTTCGGCGGTTCCTGCGCCTTGCGGCTCAGCCGGAAGCGCATGTCGGCGGCCGGCGCCGTGCCTTCCAGGCGCAGCAGCGCGTAGCCGGGCTCGGCGCTGACGTCCTCCTCGATGCTGAGCCGCATGCTAGACCGCCAGCGCCTTGACCACGGCGCCGATCCGCGCGTTCTGCTCGACGTCGATCTGCAGGCCGTCCTGGCTGGCGGCGTTGTCCTCGACCAGGCGGAAGAACGCGAACACCCAGTCGGCGACGAAGTCCTCGCCGAACGCCACGGGGTCGGGGCCGATGGCGCGCGCGTCGTGGGCGACCGGGCGCGGCCGGAACACCGGGCGGCTCTCGCCGTCGCCGGTCTCGACCACCGGGCGCTGGTCGAGCGGCAGGCCGTCGAAGCCGAGATGGCTGACGTAGCCGTTGATCATGCGACAGGCCAGCAGCGCCGGCCGCGCCACGGCTGTCTCGCCCTTGTCGATGTAGCTGGCGTCGGCGATCGCGCGCGCGACCTGAGTGCCGAGGCCGAGCCGCCGCATCCCGCCCATGAGCTCCGCCGTCAGCTCGCCGAAGTCGCCAGCCGGCATCCGCAGCCGGTGCTCGAGATCGTCTGCCTCGGCGGCGGCGCGCAGCTGCCCGATCCAATGACGCAGCGCGACGTCGGCGAGAAACTGCGGCCGGGTCAGGGCCTGCGGCCGGTCGTCGCGAAGCTCCGGCGGCGCGGCACCGTTGCCGCCGGCCGCCATGCCGGGACGGGGGCGCGGCCGCGGCCGGTCGCGGGCGCCGGCGCTGACCGGTGCCGCGACGATGCGCACATGCGCGTCGGGCTGGTTCTCCGCCCGGTACATCGCGTCGCCGAGCGCGCCGGCCTCGATCTGCAGGCTCTCGAGCACGGCGCCGAAGCGGCCGTAGTCGGCCGCCTCGTACAGCCCGTCGACCACCCGGTGCGCGACCTCGCGGCGCTCCTGCAGGCGCACCTCGACGTCGTCCGAGACGTGGAAGCGGCTGACCTTCTCGAGCATCTTCTGGCGCAGCGTCTTCAGCCGCTCGTCGAGTTGCTCGTACTTGATGCCGGGCTCGCAGAGCGGCTCGAGGAGCCCGGCGAGATAGCCGATGCCGCCGTCGTTCAGCCGCATGGCTTCGTCGAACGCGCGCTCCGGCTCGCGGAAATGCGCGCGCACCTCGGGCACCCTGATGCAGCCCGCCCGCAGCTCGGCGATCCGGCCCTCCTTGTCGGCGCGGATCGCCCGCTCGAGGCCGCGCTCGTCGTAGTCGATGATCGCCTCGGCCTTGAAGTTGGGGTTGCGCAGCCACACGCAGTTGGTGAACGGCTGCGCCGGCGTCCACTGCCGCGGCCAGTCGTGCGCCTTGCCGAAGAAGCCCAGGAGCGCCGCCTCCATGCGGGTCGCGAACCGGGTGCCGGGATCGCCATCGGTCGAGCCGGCCTTCTCGCCGAACATCATGTCGAACATGGTCAGCACGAGGAAGAACACGCAGCGCCGCCTGGCGCGCTCGTCCGCCGTGGCGCCGTGCGTGGTCGCGATCCACTCGGCGATCATGTTCGGCAGCGTCGTCACCTCCTGATTGCCATAGCCGATGCACAGCAGCATCGAGGTGAGCTCCTGCTCGGCGACGTAGCGGTCGAACAGGTAGGCGACCTTGCCGCGCAGGAAGGTCTCCTTCAGCGCATTCTCGTTCTGCTCGAAGTAGCGGCCGAGCGAGAGGGGCTGGCGCGAGCGCGCGCCCGGAAAGTCCAGAAGGTCGGTGTGCTGGAAGAACGGCCGCGGCGGCTCGCGCATCACGATGCGAAGCTCGGCGGTGATCGCGGTGACCACGGGGCGCGGCAGCTCGACCGGGGCGCCCGAAGGCGGCGAGATCCTGAGCGTCGAGCCGCCGGCCGCGCCGAGCCCGCCCAGCGTCGCGACGTCGATGATGCTGTCGTCGCGCGGGATAAGCGCCTCGAGCGGCGCGAACGCGTCGGCCGGGTGCCCGAGCCTCGCCAGCGCCTGGGCCAGCAGCCGGTAGAGCCGCGTGAACGGCTCGTGGCCGCCCCACAGAATGGCCAGGAGCGCGCCGCGACCCTCCGGCGAGAGCTTGGGCGCGAGCTGCGCCGCCTCCTCCCAGAACGGCTGCAAGGCCGCCTGCTGTGCGCTGCCGCGGAAGTGCTTGTCGACATATTCCTGGATGTCGAACACGTCGTCCTCGGCGAGCCCGGGCACGGCGCCGCCGGCCGCCGCGCGCGCCGCCCGCAGCGCCGCCTCGATGTCCTCGCGCGAGGGCACCGCCTCCTCGGTGAGGTCGCCGTCGAGGAAGAACGTGTTGGCGATGATCTTGATCACGTCC
>DASUGG010000319.1:0-3190 GCA_036274135.1 Geminicoccaceae bacterium | reverse complement strand
TCGTCGAGGGTCACGTAGCGGCTGGAGCCGGTGTTGTAGAGGCGCCGGTTGGCATATTTTTTGACGATCGCAACCTTCGGATCGCCGTCGTTGGTCGAATGCGCGTCAGCCATGGTCGAGCCGAACTCCTTTACACAATGGCCAGCGTGACACTCGAATCTAGCGCACAATGATTTGGCGGGGCCAATCCTTTTTTGCAGTGCGGCAGACGGGTTGCGGTGCGGCAAAGGCCGCACCCGCCGGCACCGCCCTCGCGCGCCGGCGCGGGCCGGCTATTCCGGCAGGATGAGGCGCGGCGCTTCCGCGGCGCCCTCGGCCTCCTCGACTTCGCGCTCGAGGCGCTCGGCCTCGCGCTCGCTCTCGGCCACCGCCGCGGCCAGCTCCGGGTTGGCCTGCAGCTCCGCTTCCTCGGGCGAGCGGGCGACGTTGACCGAAACCTGGACGAACACCTCCGGATGCAGCGCCACCCGTACCGTGTGGATGCCGAGCGACTTGAGCGGGGCATCGAGGCGGACCTGACGGCGGTCGATCGTGACGCCGTCGGCCGTGAACGCGTCGGCGATGTCGCGGGTGTTGACCGAGCCGTAGAGCTGGCCGGTCTCGCCGGCCTGGCGCAGGATGGTCACGCTGCGGCGGTCGACCTTGGACGCCGCCGCGGTGGCGTCCTGCTTGCGCTGCAGATTGGCCGCTTCGAGCTGCACCCGGCGGCGCTCGAACTCCGCCAGATTGCTCTTGGTGGCGCGCAGGGCCTTGCCCTGCGGCACGAGATAGTTGCGCGCGAAGCCGTCTCTGACGGCGACCACGTCGCCCATCTGGCCGAGCTTCTCGACCCGCTCGAGCAGAATGACCTGCATGATTCCCTCCGGGAGCTAGACCAACCGGCGTCGCAGATGCGCCCAGTCCTCGACGAACCCCAGCAGCAGCACCGCCAGGATCGGCCAGCCGAGCAGCACCAGGGCGCCGTAGACCGCCGCCAGCAGCCAGCCCGGATGGGACCAGCGCCGCACCAGCGTGTGGATGACCGCAAGGCCCAGGAACACATAGGGCACCGTGAACACGATCAACAGCGAGCGCCCCAGAAATCCCCAGCCCTGATCGCCGAGCAGGGCCACCGCCGCCGCCGCGCCGAGCGCCGGCCACAGCCAGCTCGGCAGCTCGAGCCCGCTCAGATCTGGGCTCGGCCGCCGGTTCCAGCCGAGCCGCACCGCCAGCGCCTGCGCCAGCACCGCGTTCAGCACGATCATCACGAGCCAGGAGGTCGCCATCAGCCCGGGAAACAGGAACATCCAGGAGTTCAGCTCCGACGACGGCACGGCTTCCGCCTCGATCGCGCCGATCTCCGCCAGCGCCGCCGCCAGAAACTCCTCGATCGCACCCTGCAGGCCGCCCGGGTGATCGAACAGAAGAACGAAGGCGACCCCGATTCCCAGGCCGGCCAGGCAGGTGAGCTGGGCCAGCAGCAGGCCGGGCGGATACCATTCGGTGGCCTCGTCCTGCCGCCGCGACAGCAGCGCCTGACGGACTACGACCAGGGCGGGCAGCGCCTGGATCAGGCCGTAGATCGCCGTGGCGACGGCACCGGCGATCAGGCCGTTGATCAGCAGGGCGCCGGCGACCGCGACCATCGAGGCGGTGAGCCCCATCGCCAGGCCGGCGAACATCAGCGGCAGCTGCACGAAATAGGCGAACAGCACCATGCCCGGAACACCGGTCAGCAGGCACAGGAACAGGGCGCTGCTGGCAACTCCGGCGAGGATGGCGAGACCCAGGGTCTGCTGCATGGCGCTCTACGGTCCTGATCGGGTCCGACCCGAGGTCGCGTCGCGAGCCGACCAAGGCCGGCCGCGAGCCGCGCGATGCTCACCTCACCAGGTAGGGCATCAGTCCGAGCTCGCGCGCCCGCTTGATCGCCTGAGCGAGGCTGCGCTGCTCCTTGGCGGTCACCGCGGTGATCCGCCGCGGCACGATCTTGCCGCGCTCGGACACGAAGCGCTGCAGCAGCTTGATGTCCTTGTAATCGATCTTGGGGGCATCGGCGCTCGCGAACGGGCTGGTCTTGCGGCGCCGGAAGAACGGCCTGCGGATCGTGATCGTCGGCGGCTCGCCGCCGCGGCGGGGTCCGTCCTCTCGGTCTCGCGGGGGTCGGTCGATCATCTCGGCTCTCGTTTGCTGTCAGACTTCATGCGTCGGTCGCGCTCTCGCCGGCGCCCTGCGCCTCTTCGCGCCGCGGGCGCTCCTCTCTGGGCCTCTCGTCGCGATCCCTCGGCGGCCTGTCGTCGCGATCGCGGCGGCCGTCGTCGTGGCGGCGCGAGCGCTCCTCGCGCGAGGTGCGGGCGTGCATCAGCACCGATGGCCCCTCCTCGAGCTGGTCGACCTTGACCGTGAGATAACGCAGGATGTCGTCGCTCAGGCGCTCCTGGCGCTCCAGCTCGTCGATGGTCGCGGCATCCGCCTTCAGGTTCAGATGCAGATAGTGACCCTTGCGGTTCTTCCGCATGCGATAGGCGAGGTTGCGCAGGCCCCAATACTCGTTCTTGGTGACCTCGCCGCCATGCTCGGCGACGAGTGCGGCATAGGTTTCCGCCAAAGCCTGGGCCTGCTGCGGCGAGAGATCCTGGCGCGCAATGAAGGTATGCTCGTAGCACCGCATGGTTGGCTCGCAACTCCAGTAGCCGACGGACGACCGCCATCTCAGGCGAAAAACGCGCACACGAACAGCCGCGACGCTCGCCTGCCCGCTGCCCGTAGATCGTGATGAAGCGGATCTCGCGGATCCGAAAACGGCGCGCACTATACAAGAAAAGCGATGCGCGGCAAGGGGCGGGTTGCGCGACCGGAGCTGCGCGCCTTGACAGCACCGGCCCAGGCGCTAAGAAGCGCCGCACACTGTTCGGCGGAACCGATGGAAGCAGCGCTGATCTTTCCGGGCCAGGGCTCGCAGGCGGTTGGCATGGGCCATGCCCTGGCGGTCGCGGCGCCGGAGGCGAGGCGGGTGTTCGAGGAGGTCGATGCCGCGCTGGGCGAGCCGCTCAGCCAGCTGATCTTCGAGGGTCCCGACGAGCGGCTGCGGCTGACCGAGAACGCCCAGCCGGCGCTCATGGCGACCTCGCTGGCGGCGCTGCGCGTCCTCGAGGCCAGGAGCGGTCGGAGCGTCGCGGAGCTCTGCCGCTTCGTCGCCGGCCATTCGCTG
>DASUGG010000318.1:0-2181 GCA_036274135.1 Geminicoccaceae bacterium | reverse complement strand
TCGCTGCCCGTTCATCTTTCTTGCGCGGTCCGAACAGAGGAATGCGCAGGCCGCGGCGATGTCCTCAGCTGGCGTGAAGGTCGGGAATTCCTCGCCGGGGCTCTCCTCACGCATGCGCGGGGTGAGGATCGCGTCGACGACGATGACGTTGGCGGTCGCGCTCGTGCCTTCGAAGCCGTCGGCGAGGGCCAGGGTCCAGGCCTCGGCCGCCGCCTTGGCCGAGGCGTAGGCGGCGTTCGAGTCGGTCGGTTCCTGCGCCTGCTTGGAGGAGACGAGGACGAAGCGCCCCCGCCCGCTCGCCAGCAGCGCCTCGTGGAAGGCGCGAGTCGTGTGCTGCACGGTGCGGATCAGCAGGTCATGCAGGAGGTCCCAATCGGCGAGCGGCGCGCTCGCCAGCGGCTCTCCCCCACGCCAGCCGCCGACCAGGTGCAGCAGCGCGTCGACCCGCCCGAAGCGCTCGAGCAGCGCCGCGCACCATCCCCGCGCCGCCTCCTCGTCGAGCAGGTCGACCGCCCGCCCGTCCCAGCGCTCGGCCGGAAGATCGAGCTGCGCTCCGACTTCGTCGGCCTTCTCCTGGGAGACGTCGGCCCCGGCAATTGTCGCCCCCGCGGTCGCAAGCGTTTCCGCGACCACGGGTCCGAGGCCGCCGGAGACGCCGGCGATGGCGATCACTCTGCCGTCGAGGCCCTCCCCACTCATCGGCACATCATCGCCCAATTCGGTCCGGGGCCGAATCGTCGACCGGGAGGCCGAGCTGAGCGCTGGCCCGCTCGAAGGCCGCGACGACCTCCGGGTCGAATTGCGAGCCGGCGCCGCGGCGCAGCTCTTCGAGGGCTCGCGAGGGGCGCATGGCGACGCTGTAGGGGCGCTCTGAGACCATCGCCGCGTAGGCGTCGCAGACGGCGACCACCCGCGAGCCGCGTGGGATCTGCTCGCCGCGCAGGGAGTCGGGGTAGCCCTCGCCGTCCCAGCGCTCGCCGCTGGAGCGAACCAAGCGCGCGACCGGCACGAGCGCCGCCGCGGAGGCGATGATCCGCTCGCCGATCAACGTGTGCTGGCGGACGAACTCCCATTCGGTCTCTTCGAGCGGGCCGGGCTTGTTCAGGATCGCGTCTGGAATCGCCATCTTCCCGGTCTCGTGCAGCTGCGCGGCGCGGTAGGTCTCGTCGCGCTGCTCGGCCTCCATGCCCAGCTCCTCGGCGACCGCCAGCGCCAGCTCGGCGACGTCGACGGCTTGCTCGGCCAGCCGCGGCTGGCGCTCGCGCAGCGCCGTCAACAGCACGTCGCGCGACTGCGAGCCGGCCGAGGTCCGCTCGCTGACCTTGTTCGCGTACATCCGTCGGTCGGCCAGCTGCAGGGCCTCCTCGACCGAGCCGGCCTCGCTCGGCAAGAGCACGCTGCCCTGCGAAGCGGTGATCGCGAAGCCCTCGCCGCGCTCGGAGAGCGCCGCGGTGGCCCCGGCGATGAGCGCGTCGACCTCCGCCGCCGTGCACTCGGCCAGAAGGCAGAACTCATCGCCTCCCAACCGGTAGGCGCCGCCCTTCGCGGCCGCAAAGCGCTCCAATCGGCCGCCGAGTCGCTCCAGCAGCGAGTCTCCAGCGGGGTGGCCGAAGGTGTCGTTGTAAAGCTTGAAGCCGTCGAGGTCGAAGAGGGCGAGGAGCCGAAGCGATCCGGTCGATGCCGGCCGCGTGATCGCCTGCTCCAGGTCCAGCATCAGCGCCCTGCGGTTGGGCAGGCCGGTCAGCTCGTCGGTGCGCGACTCCCGCACGCTCACGCGCGTTTCTCCTTGGCTCTCACGCAGCGAGAGGACCAAACGCACGACGACCGCGATCAGGGTGAGCAGGGAGATGACCGCCGCCGCCGTGGGGGCCGTGGCGAATCGTTCGACCGCCTGAATGCCGATCGCGATCAGGGCCGCGGCTGCCGGTATCGCGATGATCCGCACCGCTCGCGATCGCATCTGCTCCGTGAGGCCGGGCTCGATCCAGGCCGCGCTGGCGACCAGCAGCACGCCGCACGGCCAGCCGGCGTCGAGAATCGTGCCTTCGACATAGGTGCCCTTGGCGGCCTGCAGCAGGTAGACGCCGTCGGAAACGGCGAGCAGCAGCAGGCCGGCGCCGAGGATCGCCCAGCTGCGCCCGGGCCGCCAGCCGGTGAACGAAGCGGCGGTGGCCACCAGCG
>DASUGG010000317.1:0-2368 GCA_036274135.1 Geminicoccaceae bacterium | reverse complement strand
GACGCCGATGATCATCGCCGCCGAGCGGCCGAGGGTGGCGCCGACCCGGCGAAGGAACGCCAACGCCTCGTGCGGCCGGAAGTTGCCGATCGTCGATCCGGGAAAGAAGCCGACCCGATTGGCGCTCAGGCGATGCGCCGGCAGCCCGACCGGCTGCATGAAGTCGGCGTGCATCGGCACCAGCCGGAGGCCCGGAAAGCGGGCCTGCATCTCGCGCACCGAATGCGTCAGCATGCCGTGGTCGATGTCGATCGGCACCCATGCGGCGGGCGCCTCGAGTGCCTGCAGCAGGATCGGGATCTTGCGGCTCGAGCCGCTGCCGAACTCGACCACGCTGGCCCCCGGCCCGATCAGCGCCGCCATGTCGCCGGCATGGCGCTGCAGGAGGCCGATCTCGGTCCGCGTCAGATAGTAGGCGTCGAGCGCCGTGATCTGCTCGAACAGCGCCGAGCCGCGGGCATCGTAGAAGAACCGGCTCGGCAGCGACTTCTGCGGCCGGGCGAGGCCGTCCAGCACGCTCGCCGCGAGGTCGGCGTCGCAGGTACGGTCGGCGGCGGCTGGCCGGGGTGCGGCGCGCACGGCGCGCGCCCGCATCAGGCGTCCTCCGCCAGGCGCAGGCCCATGAACTGCCAGCGCTGGTGCGGATAGAAGAAATTGCGGTAGCTGGGCCGGACATGGCCGTCCGGCGTCGCGCAGGAGCCGCCGCGCAGCACGTACTGGCCGCACATGAACTTGCCGTTGTACTCGCCGACCGCGCCCTCGGCGGTGCGAAAGCCCGGATAGGCGCCGTAGGCGCTGCTGGTCCACTCCCAGACGTCGCCGAACATCTGCGCCGGCGCGTCGCCGGCGGCAGCGGCCGGCAGCGGCCGGAGCGCGCCGCGGCCGAGCGTGTTGCCCGCCACCGGCAGGGGTGTCGCGGCGATCTCCCATTCCGCCTCGGTCGGCAGGCGCCTGCCGGCCCAGCGGGCAAAGGCGTCGGCCTCGTAGTAGCTGATGTGGCAGACCGGCGCCGCCTCCTCGACCGGGCGCATGCCGTGCAGCGTCATCGACCACCAGACGCCGTCGCGCCGCTCCCAGTAGAGCGGCGCCTGCCAGCCCTCGCGGTTGACCGTGGCCCAGCCGTCGGAGAGCCAGAGCGTCGCCGTGCGATAGCCGTCGTCGGCGATGAAGTCGCACCATTCGCGGTTGGTCACCGCTCCACCGGCGAGGCGGAAGGGCTGCACGAGCACCTGGTGCCGCGGCCGCTCGCAGTCGAAGGCGAAGCCCCGGCCGGCATCGCCGATCGCGTGGATACCGCCTTCGTAGGCGTGCCAGGCGAGCGGGCGCGCGCCGGCGCTGCCGGTCGGCGTCGGCATCTGGCGATAGGCCGGGCGCAGCGGGCTCTGCGCCAGGAGATGCAGGATGTCGGTCAGCAGCAGCTCCTGATGCTGCTGCTCGTGGTGCAGCCCGAGCTCGATCAGCTCGACCGCCGCCGGCGGCAGCGCATCGGCCTCCAGTAGCCTCCCCATGGCCGCGTCGACGTGCTGGCGATAGGCCACCACCTCGGCGGCGCTGGGGCGCGTGAGCATGCCGCGCTGCGGCCGCGGATGGCGCGGCCCGGCCTGCTCGTAATAGGAGTTGAAGAGATAGGCGAAGCGCTGGTCGAACGGCCGGTAGCCGCGATTCTGCGGCGCCAGCACGAACGTCTCGAAGAACCAGGCGGTGTGCGCCAGATGCCATTTCGTCGGGCTGGCGTCGGGCATCGACTGGACGGTCTGGTCGGCCTCGGAAAGCTCCTCGGCCAGCGCCAGCGAGATCCCTCGGACCTCCGCGAACCGAATGGCCGTGCCGTCGCCTTTCGCATCAACCGGATGCGCCGGATGAAGCATCGCTAGCTCCTCGTGAGGTTGGCCTGGGGTTGTCTGGCCTGCGCGTCCCGACGGCGCCGCACAGGGCCGCTCGTCGAACACATGCCGGCTTCGGCAATCGGGCGTTGGTTTCTCGATGCGATGGCCACATCATATAGTTGGTCGAAGGCTGCACCGTATGCGTCGGAAATGAGACAGGCTGGTGCATGGGCGTGACAGGCATGGATTGGAGCGATCTGCGGATCTTTCTCGCCCTCGCGCGCCGGCGCTCGGTGCGCTCGGCGGGCCAGCTGCTCGCGGTGAGCCACTCGACCATCGCGCGGCGCATCGACGTCTTCGAGGGGCGCCTCGGCGTGCGGCTGTTCGATCGCCAGGCCACCGGCTACACCCTGACCGCGGCCGGCGAGGAGCTGCTCAAGACGGCGGAGCGCGTCGAGGAGGACATCAACGGCGCCGAGCGCCGTCTGGTCGGCCAGGACGGCCGGCTGCGCGGCGAGATCAAGGTCACCATGCCCGACGCG
>DASUGG010000316.1:0-13238 GCA_036274135.1 Geminicoccaceae bacterium | reverse complement strand
CCACGGGGATCAGGTTGAGCCCGAGATCACGGAAGTGTTGCAGCGTCGAGCCAGCGGGGGCGCCGCCCGAGGCGTTGATCGCGAAGCATTGGCCGTCGCGTGCCCGCACCAGCCCGAACAGGTCGCCGCCGATGCTGACCGCCTGGGGCATGGCGACGCAAAGCACCGCAGCGCCGGTAAGGGCGGCGTCCACGACGTTGCCGCCATCCTCGAGCATCGAGCGTGCGGCCAGGCTCGCCTCCGGACAGCCTGAGCTGATCGCGAAACGCTCGCCAACAGCCCGCCGGACTGGAGGAGCGCCGATCATCTCGAGCGAGCCGACTTCGAGCCGGTTGCCCGGACGATCGGCGGGAAGGGAACGGGCGCGACCTGGCGGGCCGCGATGTCGCGACAGACCTCGACGATCGCGAGCACCGCAAGGTCGACGCAGTGGCTCGGGTAGACCAGCATGAAGGGATTGGACGGCAGCGGTTCGGAGAACGACACGGCGCGCAGCAGGCCAGCCGCGATCTCGTTGGCGATCGCGCTGATCGGCACCAGGGCGAGACCGCCACCCGCGACGGTGAGCTTGATCACCGTGGAGAGATTGTTGCAAAGGGTCAGCCGGCGCGGCTGCCGGTCAGCCTTGCGCAGCCAGCCCTCGATGGCCGGCACGTGACGGCTGCCGGCATGGGCGATCACGCTATACTCGGCCAGCGCGCCGGGGCTCAGCGGCAGGTCGGGGAACGCGAGCTTGGGGCTTGCGACCCAGGCCAGGGCGATGTCGCACAACGGTTCCGAGACCATTCCGACCGCATCGGCCGGCGCGACCGCACAGGCCAGGTCGACGACGCCCTCGACCACCCGTTCGACCAGTGCCTGGCTGACGTCGACCTCGATCTCGAGGGAGACGTTGGGCAGACGCGCCTCGACCTCGCGCAGCACCTCGTCGAGCCAGGTGACCGCGACCGCCTCGACCACGCCCAGCACGACCTGCCCGCTGATCGCGTGCTCGGCGCCGACGTTGGCGCGCAATTCGGCCGCTGCCGCCACGACGCGCTGGGCATAAGGCACGAGCCTCCGGCCCCTCGGCGTGGGCCGGCAATGCCGCGTCGAGCGGTCGAGCAGTCGCACACCCAATGCTTCTTCGAGCTGCGCGATGCGATTGGAGATCGCCGCCTGACTCGCATTGAGGCGCCGGGACGCCGCCTGGAACCCGCCCGCCTGGACCACCACCAGAAAAGTGTACAGCTGCTTGAGACTGAATCGCTCCATGCCGGCATTCATTCACGAAATCAATCAGCTTTCCAGAGTTTATTGCGTTTTTCGTTATTGCTGCGGCCGTGCCATAGGTGGGAACGGCAGCCACTCGAGCGAGGTCGCAGCATGCCCATTGCCGACGATGTCATCGATCTCAGCGTTCCGTTTCACGAAGGGATGCCGACCGACGATCTGGGGCCCAAGATCTGGGAGCGTCTCGGCTACGCGTATTCGCGTCAGCTCTACCAGCACACCCAGTCGCGCGCGGGGCGGGTCCTGCTGACCACCGACCATTGCGGGACTCACGTCGATGGGCCACTGCGCTTCAATCCCAAGGGCTCGCCGATCGAGCAGGTGCCGTTCGAGCGATTCCTTCTGCCGGCCCGCCAGCTCGATCTAAGGTTCGTGGGCCGAGGTGGCGTCATCGGGCGGGCGGAACTCGAGCAGGCGGGGGCAGGGGACCTTGCGCCGGCCGAGGCCGCCGTGCTGTGGACCGGGCATGACCTCTATCTGCACGATCCCGACTATTTCTGGCACCGCCCCCAGCTCTCGATGGAGGGCGCCGACTTCCTGGTCGCGAAGGGCGTGGGCATCGTCGCGGCCGACTTCCCCGGGATCGGCCGGCCGAGCGACGATCGCTACGAGGTCAAGCGCAGGTTGCATGCCGGCGGCGCGATGACCCTCGAGCAACTCTGCGCGCTCGGGCAGCTGCGCGATCGCACGTGGCATCTGTACTGCGCGCCGCTTCGGATTCGCGGCGGCGCGGGTTCGATCGTGCGCGCCTGCGCCCTGGTCGGCTGGCGCGCCAAGGATCTCGTCGACCTGACCCTCGACACCTACAAGGGGATGCCTTCGCTGGGCGCAAACCCGACTTACTGGACGCGCGCCAATCACGAGCTCACCCGCCACTTCTACAAGGGCGAACTCTCCTACCAAAGCCATTCACTGTTCCTGTCCGAGCACGCCGGCACCCATCTCGATCCGCCCTATCACTTCGACGAGTTCGGGCCAGCGATCGACGACCTCCCGCTCGCTTCGCTGCTGGTACGTGCGAGGGTGCTCGACCTCACCCACAAGAAGCCCCTGGAGCCGATCGGGCCCGAAGATCTGCAGGCGGCTCTGGAGCGGGCGGGCACGACCATCGAGCCGGGCGACGGCGCGGTGGTCTGGACCGGGCACGACCGCAACTACTATACGCGTCCCGACTACGGCGACTATCGGCCGTTCATCACCGCCGAGGGTGCTGCGTGGATCGTGAAGCGTCGACCGGCGATCGCGGTGACCGACCTCGTCGGGCTCGACGAGCCCGTCGACCTTACCACGCCAGTCCATAACGCCCTGCTGCACGGCGGGCTCTGCATGTTGCAGGTCACCACCAATCTCGGCCGGCTGGTCGAGGGCGGCTGGTGGATCGGCGCCTTTCCCATCAAGATCGTGCGCGGCACCGGAGCGCCGCTGAGAGCGTTCGCCGCGCGCGCCTAGCCGCCCGAAAAGCTGGTGCAGGATTGCACGGACTTTGGCAACCGCGTCGCGATGCGGCGCACACGAGGGAGAGATGACCATGCGGCGACAATCTTCGATGCTGCTGTCAACCCTGATCGTGGCGGCGATGGGGACGAGTGCCCAGGCCGGCGTGCTCGACGACATCAAGAGCGACGGCAAGCTGACGGTGTGCTTCGCGCAGGGCATGCCCGACAACTACAAGAACCCGACCACCGGCGAATGGAACGGGGTCATGGTCGACCTCGTCCACATGCTGGCCGACTGGATCAAGGTCGAAGTCGAGCCGATCGAGGTCGGCTGGGACGTCGCGGTGCTGTCCCTCAAGCAGGGCACGTGCGATCTGTTCGGCTCGAGCATCGTCTACAACGCGCCGCGCGCGATGGAGATCAACTACGTCGCGCCGTTTGGCGCCAAGGGCATCAACGTCGTGATGAGCAAGGACAATCCCAAGGAACTGAAGACGCCCGCGGACATGAACAGCGAGGACTTCACGCTGGTTGCCGAACTCGGTACGCGCGAGCAGGAGACCGCGCAACGTCTGTTCCCCAAGGCCAACATCATCCCGGTGAAGGTGCAGTCGAGCATCCAGATCGTCGATCACGTCAAGCGCGGCGATGCCGACGCGGCCGTGCTGCCGGCGATCACCGTGAAGTGGTGGCTGCAGGTGCCGGAGAACGCAGAGTGGGGCAAGATGGGCTTCCCGGGACAGGATTTCGGCAACGCCCCGAATGGCTGGGCCGTGCGCTACGGCGACCCGGACTGGAAGAGCTTTCTCGACGCGTTCTCGAACTACGTCGCCGCCAACAACATCTCGCTCGACCTGTATGAAGAGTACATGGCGCGCACCAATCCGTTCATTCGCTCCGAGTGAGGCCGTGAGCCAGGCTCGACGTCAAATGCCAACAGAGGATCGCCGACCGTGACATGTCGCTAACCCGCCTCAGCCAGCTCGTCTGGGATTATCGCGACCTGTTGCTGACCGGCATCTGGGTCACCATTCAGCTCACGGTGGTCGCGATGCTGATCGCGCTCGTGGTCGGTCTGCTCGCCTGCTTCGGCTCGCTCTCCCGCAGCCGCCTGATACGGGCGCCGGCGATCCTCTTCGTCGAGTTCTGCCGCAACACTCCGATCCTGGTGCAATTGGTCTGGGTTCACTTCGCTTGGCCGGAGATTTTCGGCGTCAAGTTCACTGCCTGGACGAGCGCGGCCATCGCGCTCGCCCTGCAGTCGAGCGGCTATCTCGCCGAGGAGTTTCGCGCCGGCATCGAGTCGATCGAGAAGGGCCAGATCGAGGCCTCCCAGTCGTTGGGGATGACCTACACCCGCCTGATGTACCGGATCGTCGTGCCTCAGGCGTTCATCCGCATGATTCCCGGAATCCTCAATCAGTTCGTCACCTGTTTCAAATCGACCAGCATCGTATCGATCATCGCCGTGCCCGACCTGATGTACCAAGCCGGCCTGATCGTGTCGGCTACCTTCCTGCCGATGCAGATCTACACCCTGATCGCCATCATGTACTTCCTGATGGTGCTCGCCGTGTCGCTAGGGGTGCGTCAGTTGACGAGACTTCTGCCCAACTTCGGTTATTTTCATGCCCGACGACCCACGGATTGAGGCGCCCGCCACGGTTGTCGGCGCCTCGATCCGCCTGGAGGCTGTGGTCAAGCGCTTCGGCAAGCTCGAGGTGCTCTCGGCCATCGACCTGGACGTACCGAGCGGCAGCACCGTCGCGATCATCGGGCCGAGCGGCTCCGGCAAGAGCACGCTGGTCCGCTGTGTCAATCATCTCGAGCCGATTCAGAACGGCCTGATCACGGTCGGCGACACGCTGATCTCGGCGCGCGGGCTGGAGGTCGCCGGGCGCATCCTCGGCCATCGCGACGTGGCGCGGTTTCGCACCCAGGTCGGCATGGTGTTCCAGCAGTTCAACCTGTTCCCGCACCTCACCGTGATGGGCAACATCATCGAGGCCCCGGTCGGCGTGCTGCGCCAGCCGCGCAAGGAAGCGATCGAGCGCGGCATGGACCTCCTCGACAAGGTCAACCTCGCCGAGAAGGCGCGCGTCTATCCCGCCCAGCTTTCGGGCGGCCAGCAGCAGCGGGTGGCGATCGTGCGCGCGCTGATGATGCAGCCGCGCATCATGCTGTTCGACGAGCCGACCTCGGCTCTCGATCCCGAGCTGATCGGCGAGGTGCTGAAGGTGATCGCCGAGCTCGCGCTGCGGGGGCACACCAACGTGATCGTCACGCACGAGCTCGCCTTCGCGCGCGAGGTCGCCGACAAGATCGTGTTCATGGACGGCGGCAAGGTCGTCGAGGAGGGTATCCCGGCGGAGGTGCTCGACCATCCGCAGATGGAGCGTACACGCACGTTTCTCGGTCGCATCGGCGAAGCGCCGGCGCGCCAAACCTCGCAGCCAAAGGAGGGAGCGCCATGACCGCCAAGGCGGCGCCGCTGGCCAACATTCCACGACTCGAGGCGCTGATGGACGAGGCCCGCCTCGATGCCGTCGTCGCCCGCTCTGGCAACAACTTCACCTACCTCACGGGCATCGTCTATCCGGGCACTCTGGCACGGCATGTCGATCTCACGGATTCGCCGCGCGGCGTGTTCGCCGTCTACCCGCGCCACGGAGAGGCGGTGGTGGTGACGAACGCGATCGCTGCCGGCCTCGCGGCGCGCGACAGCTGCATCGAACGCATCGAAGTCTACGACGGCTACAGCGAGCCGCCGGAGGACTGCCTCTGCGGGGTGCTGCGCGATCTCGGATTGGCCGACGCGCGAGTGGGCTTCGAGGACGACTATCTGTCGGCGCGCGTGGCGCGGAACGTCGGCCGGACGCTGCCCTCGCTGCAGATGATCGACTGCACCGCGTTGATGGACCGGGTGCGCTGGATCAAGACGCCGGGCGAGATCGAGCGCCTGCGTCGCGGTGCCGACCTGCTGGATGAAGCCTATCTCGAGGTCTTCCCGACCATACGGGACGGCGAGAGCGAGCGGGCGGTGCACAGCCGGCTGATCGCTTCCTGCATCCGGCGCGGCGCCGGCTGGGCGCACGGTATCCTCAACAGCGAGAGCAACACCGTTCCTTATGCCGGCGAAAGCAGCCACCCGTTCCGCCGCGGCGAGGCGATCCGCACCGACTATGTGGCCTATCTGGACGGTTATCCCGGCCATCAGTCGCGCTGCGCCGTGATGGGGCCGCCCTCGGACCAGCAGCGGCAGGAGTATCGGACGATCCGCGATCTCTACCGCGCCGCCTGCGATCGCTGCCGGCCGGGCGTGACCGCAGGCGAGGTCTACGCCTTCGTGGTCGAATCTTTTGCCGCTGCCGGCATCGAATACCGCTCGATGCTGGCCGGCCACAGTGTCGGGGCGTGGTGGCACCAGCAGGCGCCGATCATCGCCAAGGGAGAGCCGACGCCTTTGGAGGCCGGGATGGTGATCGCCATGGAGCCGCATGTGAACCACTGGCACATCCAGGACATGCTGCTGATCCGCGACGACGGTCCCGAGCTGCTCTCGACCCGCTTTGCGACCGATGAGCCCTTCGTCGTTCCGCTCGACTGAGCGGTACGCACCCTCAGCCGCAAAGACGCGCCGTGGCGTAGGCGACCGCGCGCGCCGCGATCACCAGATCGTCGAGCCGCACCCGCTCGTCCGGGGTTGGCCATTCCTTGTAGATGCGGATGTCGCCCGGCCCGTACTGCACGGTCGGAATACCGAGCGCGGCGATGATGTTGCCGTCGCCGACATTGCCGAGCCGGCCATAGCCGCCGATCTCCGGCGTGCCGCCGGATGCCAGGCGCTGGCCGTCGGCGAGCGCCCGCACCAGCGGATGGTCGATGGGGCAGAGCATCGGGTCCTGGCACCAGGTGCGCTCGGTGCCGGGGGCTGGGATCTCGAGCTCATAGTCGAACGCCGGGTGGTCGGTTTTGATGCCGTCGAGCAGCCGCGTCAGGTCGGCGCGCACCGATTCCACGCTCTGGCCGGGTACGGTTCGGAACTGGAGTTGCAACTCGGCCTCGCGGCTGCTCAGCCCGGTGTGGTTCGGGTGGTAATAGTGCTCCTTGTGGCAGGTGTCGAAGGTGTGGGTCGGGAAGCCCGGCAGTTCGGGCTCGGACTCGAAGCGCATCCAGGAGCCGTGCGGGATCGGATCGAGGCTCGGGCCGATGCGGCGCACCACCTCGGCGATCTGCTCGATCGGGTTCATGTACGCCGCCTTGGCTTCGGCGCTGTAGCGGAAGAACAGCTCGGGCGCATGCACGCGGATCCGCACCATGACCATGCCGACGCAGACATTGGCGATGGTGTTGTTGGAGTGCTCCATGTTGATGCAGAGGTCCGCCCGCACGCCGTGATCGAGCAGAGCGCGCGTGCCGGCGCCGCCGAGCTTGTGGGCGATGACCGGCGTGACCAGCACGTCGCCTGCGAGCCGGATGCCGGATTCGACGATCGCCGCAACGCCGCAGATCGCGCCGACCAGCCCGCCCTTGTCGTCGTGCGCGCCCATGCCCCAGATCCAGCCGTCCTCGAACTTGGCGCCGTAGGGGTCGACGCTCCAGCCGCTCATCTCGACGCCGGGGTCCATGTGGCCGTTCAGCATCAGGGTCGGCCCGCCGCCGCTGCCTGCGAGACGCGCGACGGGCTGCCGGCTGACAATCGACGCATCGAACGGATGCGGCACGTCCATCATGTCGACCTCAAGTCCGAGGCGCTCGAGATAGTCCGCCAGGAAATCCGCGATCGCTTGCTCCTTGAAAGTCGAGCTCGGGATCTGGATCAGCGCCCGCTCGAGTTCCAGCACGCGGCTCGGATCGACCTTCCCGACGATGGCGGCAGGGGTGGCGTTGTCGGCCATCGAAGCAGTCTCCGGAGGCGAGGTTTTCGGCAGACCTTAGTGCTCCGGCGCGATGTTCGAAAGTGCCGAATTCCTTGTCGCGAGGCAGTCTCCTGATGCTTGGACCGGATGACGCGTCGGCGCCGCACGACATCCTGCGGCGCGATTTCGAGGGCAAGGTCGTGCTGGTGACCGGCGCCAGCAGCGGCATCGGCGCCGCCGTCGCGAAGGCGTTCGGCGCGCATGGCGCACGGGTCGTGGTGCACTATGGGCACAACCGCTCGGGCGCCGAAGCCGTCGCTGCCGCGATCGGCTGCGACGCGCTGGTCCTCGGTGCCGATCTTGCGATCGACTCCGCAGCCGGCGAGCTGGTCGATGCCATCGATCGCCGCCTCGGCGGCATCGACGTGCTGATCAACAACGCCGGCGATCCTCTGGGCCGCTGGGCCTTCCTGGAGGCCGACGACGCGACCATCTGCAGGATCCTCGATCTCAACCTGAACGCCGTGATCCGGCTGTGCCGCCGCGCAGTGCCGTCGATCCGGCGGCGGAGCGGAGGCGCGATCGTCAATACGACGTCGATCGCCGCGCGCACCGGCGGCGGTCCGGGGATGGTCTTCTACGCGATCGCCAAGGCGGGCGTGGCGGCGCTCACCAGGGGGCTGGCGCGCGAGCTTGCCACCGAAGGCATTCGCGTCAATGCCGTGTCGCCCGGCGTGATCGAGACGCCGCTGCACGCAAGGCTCAGCTCGGCCGACCACCTGCGCAAGGCCGCGGCCAGTGTGCCGCTCGGCCGCATGGGCACGCCCGAGGAGTGCATCGGCGCCTACCTTTGCCTCGCGAGCCCGACGCTGGGCGGCTACCTCACGGGCCAGACCATCGAGGTCAACGGCGGATTGCTGATGCCATGACCGAAGCTTCGCAGGCTGCCGATGTGCGATCCGCGCTGCGCGCTGGCCTCGCGGCCTGGCGTGCGCCCCTGGTCGATCTGTGCGCAGAGCTGGTCAGATGCGACAGCAGCAATCCGCCGGGCGATACGCGAGCCGCCGCCGACGTGATCGCCCGGTTCCTGGCGCACCACAGGGCAATCGAGCTGCGCCGGATCGCGCCCGATCCGATGCGGGTGAACGTGGTGGCGATCCTGCGCGGCGGCCGTTCCGGCCCGCGTCTGGTGTTCAACGGCCATCTCGACACCGGGCCCGTGCCCGAGCCCGAGGCGTGGTCGGTGCCGCCGTTCGGCGGCGTGATGCGCGACGGGCGGATCTACGGCCGCGGCGTGACCGACATGAAGGCGGGCGTGGCGGCACAGGTGATGGCGCTGGCCGCATTGGCGCCCTTCGTCGACCGGCTCGCCGGCGAGCTGGTGCTGACCGGGGTCGCCGACGAAGGCTCCGGTGCCGCGCTCGGTGCCCGTCATCTTCTCGAGACCCTGCCGGAGACGCGAGGCGATGCGCTGCTCAGCGCCGACGTCGGCTCGCCCGGACTGGCCACCATCGGCGAGAAGGGCTTTGCCTGGCTGGAGCTGGTCGCGCGCGGCCGCTCGGCCGGCGGCGCGCATGCCCATCGCGGCGTCAACGCCGCCGACCGCCTGATCGACGGGCTGCTGTCGCTGCGCCCGCTGGCGCGGGCCTGCCAGCTGCCGGGCGAGCTGGCGTCGCTGGCGTCCGGCGCGGCGGAGCAAGCCCCCGAAGACCTCGCGCGGCGCTCCGTCACGATCAATCTCGGCCGGATCGAGAGTGGCATCGCTTGCAACCAGGTGCCGTCCGAAGCTCGCGCCCTGGTCGACCTTCGGTTGCCGCCGGGCCTGCGGCTCGCCGAGCTGCTGGCTGAGGTCGAGGAGCGTCTGTGCGGGCACGAGATCACGCTGCGCGTGATCGACTGTGCCGAGCCGAACTGGACGTCGCCGGATGCCCTGATCGCCCGCCTCGTGCAGAAAGCCGGCGCGGACGTGCAGGGCATTGCGCCACAGGCGCAGTGGAGGCTCGGCTTCTCGGATGCGCGCTTCTGGCGGCAGCGGGGCGTGCCCGCCGTCGGCTACGGTGTGACGGCGCATAACGGCAGTGCGCCGGACGAGTACGTTCTGATCGACGACATGGTGTCCGTGTTCGAGGTTCATGCGCTGTGCGCCTGCGATTTCCTCGGCGGCGCAGAGGAAAGGAACGAGCGATGAGCGATGTCTATGCGCGGTGGGGAATCGAGCCGATCATCAACGCCAAGGGCCCCGGCACGCGGCTGTCGGGGGGCATCTCGCGGCCCGAGGTGCGCGCCGCGATGGCGGACGCGATGGCGTGCTGCGTCGACATCGTCGAGTTGCATGCGCGGGCGTGCGAGGTGATCGCGCGCCACACCGGCGCCGAGGCGGGGTTGGTGACCAGCGGCGCCGCGGCGGGCCTGCTGCTCGGCACGGCAGCCTGCATCACCGGGCTCGACCCCGGCGCGATGGCGCGGCTGCCGCTGACCGGCAAGGCCGGTGCCCGCGGGGAGATCGTCATGGTGCGCTCGCAGCGCAATCAGTACGACCACGCGCTCCGCACCACCGGCCTCGAGATCGTCGAGGTCGGTCTGCCCGACCGCTATGCCGGCGCCGGCTGCCGCGACGCCGAGCCCTGGGAGATCGCCGATGCGATCGGCGAGGCGACCAGGCTCGTGCACTGGGTCGCCGACCCGCAGAGCCGGCCGCCGCTCGAGGCGGTGGTCGAGGTGGCGCACGGCAAGGGCGTGCCGGTCGTCGTTGACGCCGCGGCGCAGCTCCCGCCCAAGGCCAATCTGCGCTCCTACCTCGCGGCCGGCGCCGACCTCGTCGCGTTCAGCGGCGGCAAGGCGCTGGGCGGCCCGCAGGCCTCGGGCATCCTGTGCGGCCGGCGGGACCTGATCGCTGCGGCGGCGATGCAGATGCTGGACATGGACTATCCGGCCGGCTTCTTCCGGCCGCCGCCGGGCTTCATCGACGTAGACCGCCTCGCCGGCCTGCCGGCACACGGCATCGGCCGCCCGTGCAAGGTCGGCAAGGAGCAGATCATCGGCCTGCTCGCGGCGCTCGAGCTGTTCGTCGCCGAGGAGGACGACGAGCGCCATGCGCGCTGGCTCGGCGCGATCACGACGATCGCCGATCGGCTGGAAGGGCTGCCGGCCGTAGGCCTCCAGATCCGCGCCGACGCCGCACTGCCGACCCTGGCGCTGACCCTGGCCGGCGCCGACGCGGCGCTGGCTCTCTACGAGGAGCTGGTCTCGGGCCGGCCGGTCGTCCATCTCGACCCGGAGGAACTCGGCTCCGGCCGCCTCGTGCTCAACCCGATGTGTCTCGCCGAAGCCGATGCGCCGCGCCTCGCCGAGCGCCTGCGCGCGTTGTTACAGGCCTCCTGACCACTCCATACCGGCGAGGTCGATGATCTGCGGTCGGCGCAAACCCGACGGATGACATCGGCCTGAGCCGCCCTACGGCATCAAGTCCGGAATATGGCTTGGCGGCGGCAGCCGCGCCGCGAGTGGCCGCTCGCAAGCCAGGAACGCGCCGTAGCCTGCTTCGCCGCACAGCGCGCCATCGCGGTACACGGGCCGGCCGCGGCACAGAGTGATGGCCGGCCAGGCCGCGAGCTCCATGCCTTCGTAGGGCGTGTAGTCGCAGGCGTGGTGCAGCATCGCATTGCCGACCTTGACCGGGGCGTCCACGTTCCAGATCACGAGGTCGGCATCCGAGCCGATCGCGATCGTGCCCTTGCGCGGGTAGAGGCCGTAGAGCTTGGCGACGTTGGTCGCGGTCAGTCGCACGAACTGGTTGAGATCGATCCGGCCCCGCAGCACCCCTTCCGAATAGAGCAGCGGCAGGCGCGTCTCGACCCCCGGCACGCCGTTCGGCACCTTGTGGAAGCCTGGGTTCGGGCCGGCGATCTGCTTGCCCTTGGGGTCGGCGAAGCGGAACGGCGAATGGTCGGACGAGACGATGTCGAGGGCGTCGCGCGCCAACGCCTGCCAGACTGCCTGCTGGTCGTCGGCGGTGCGCGGCGGCGGCGTGCAGATGAGCTTGGCGCCCTCGAGACCGTGCTTGTCGTAGTCGTCCTCGGTCAGGACCAGGTATTGCGGGCAGGTCTCGGCGAAGATCGCGAGGCCCTTGCGGCGCGCCCAGTCGATCTGCTCGATGACCTCGCGCGCGCTGACGTGCACCAGCACGATCGGCACGCCGACCATCTCCGACATCGACATCGCGCGGTGCACCGCCTCGCGCTCGCCGATGACGGGGTGCGCGTGCGTGTGGTGCCTGGCACTGGTCAGGCCTTGGTCGACCAGCCGCCCGGTCAGCCATTCGACGAAGTCGGCATTCTCGGCATGGACCATCGCCATCGCCTGCTCGCGCCGCATCGCGCAGAGCAGGTCGAGGACCTGACGGTCGGTCAGCTGCAGCCCGCGGTACGTCATGTACAGCTTGTAGGAGGTGTAGCCCTGGCGCACGAGCGCAGGCAGCTCCTGGTTCAGCACCTGCGGGGTCGGGTCGGTGACGATCGCATGGAACGCGTAGTCGACGAAGCAGCGGCCTTCGGCGCTTTCGCGGTACGCCGCGAGCGCGTCCCGCACCGAGGCGTCCTGCTCCTGGAAAGCGAACGGAATGATCGTCGTGGTGCCGCCGCAGGCGGCCGAGCGCGAGCCCGTGAAGAAGTCGTCGCAGATCTCCGCGCCGTCCGGCAGACGCTGCTCGAGATGGATGTGGCCGTCGATGCCGCCCGGCGTGATCGTGCGGCCGGCGGCATCGATCTCCTCGGATCCCGCCGGCAACTCGGCTGCGATCGCGGCGATCCTGCCATCCGTGATCCCGAGGTCAGCCGTGAACACGTCGGCGGGCGTCGCGATCCGGCCGTTGCGGATCACCAGGTCGAACGTCGCCATGGCTCCTGTCTCCTTCCTCAGCCGAGCGCGGTCGTGCGGCCGGCCCGCGGCATCCACTGCAGCATCCGCGCCGACAGCTTCTCGAACAGCCAGTAGCTGACGGACGCGTACAGGACGAAGATCAGCGCCACCAGGAACATCCGGTCGAGATAGGCGAACTGCTCGGCGTAGATGATGATGTAGCCGAGGCCGGACTGCGCCCCCAGATACTCGGCGCCGAGCACGGCCGCCCAGCCGATGCCGAGGCTGAGCAGGATGGTCGCGCGCATCTCCGGGAAGATCGCCGGCAGGATGACGGTCGTGTAGACCCGCCAGCGCGACGCGCCGAGCATGCGCGCATTGTCGATGTAGATCTGCGGCACGTTGTTCACGGCGTTGACGACGCCGGCGACGAAGATCACGCCGACGCCGTACGCGACGAAGGTGATCTTGCCGACGAAGTCGATGCCGAACCATAGCTGGAAGAGCGGCACCATCGCGAGCAGCGGCAGGGTGCGCAGCAACTGCAGCGGCAGGTTGACGAGGCGCCGGGTCCAGCGCGACCACGACACGACGAGGCCGAGGGCGGTACCGACGACTCCCCCGATCAGGAGCCCGACATAGAGGCGGAGAATCGTGTCCAGCGAGTGGCTGAGGATCGAGAGGATCGCGGCCGGATAGCTCCGCTCGGCCCCGGACGCCACCGAAGGGACGCCAAGACCGCCCTGCCAGTAGTCCGCGAGCGACAGCAGCGTGCGGCCGAAGACGATCTGCCAGCCCGGCACCATGGGCTCCC
>DASUGG010000315.1:0-6272 GCA_036274135.1 Geminicoccaceae bacterium | reverse complement strand
CGAGTTCGAGCACGAGATCGACATCGAGGAGGCACGCGACGCGCTGCGCGACTTCGAGGGTGTGCTCCTGATCGACGACCCGGCGAAAGACGAGTACGTGACAGCGGTCGACTGCGTCGGCGAGTACGGCGTGTTCGTCTCGCGCCTGCGCCGCGACCCGACCGTGCCGTCCGGCCTGTCGATGTGGGTGGTGGCGGACAATCTGCGCAAGGGCGCCGCCCTCAACGCCGTCCAGATCGCCGAGCTGCTGGTCCAGGAGGGCCACCTCTAGAGCTGCGCCAACAGCTAACCTGCTGATTCAAGCCTTCTTCTCAGGTTTGTTCGGTTTCCTCGAGGATTGCAGCGGGGTGGCGGCGGTCGGTCGTCAGGAAGGTGAGCTTACCACTTGTTAGGAATTCGATCAAGCCGCCGGGGGGCCGCCGCTGTGTCCCGCGTCGCGCCTGTGATAAGTTGGTGTGGGGTCCGGACGCCTGGCCGCAACGCGAGGTGAAGCGGCTCACAGTCCGGGACGCCTGGGCGGGCTAACCTGCCAGGAGCCTCAGGGGAGGAAGACATGCACGCGCTGCGACTCTCGTCCCTGCTGATCCTCGTCCTCTGCCTCGCGCCGCAGGGCGCGTCGGCGCAGGAGGGCATCCTGGTCAACGGCCAGCCGCTCAGCGCCGAGGAGATCACCTATTACGGCGTCGACCTGCCGCCCGGCCGCTACTGGTACGATGCGGCCTCGGGCCTGTGGGGCGCCGAGGGCGGCCCGTCCGTCGGCCAGGTCGCGGCCGGCCTGCCGCTTGGCGGGCCGCTGCAGGCGGACGCGTCGCGCAGCGACACCGGCGTGTTCATCAACGGCCGCGAGATCCACGTCGACGAGCTGGCCGAGCTGATGCGGATGTTCGGCGAGGTGCCGCCGGGGCGCTACTGGCTCGGCGCCGACCTGATCGGCGGCGTCGAGGGCCAGCCGGCGTCCTTCGATCTGCGGGCGGCGGACGCCGCGGCATCGGACGGGTCCGGCGACCAGAGCTCGGGCACTTTCGAGGACCGGGTCACGGATTTCTGCGTCCAGAACGACTGCCCCTCCGACCTGCGCGGCGCGATCGACGACATGAACGGCTACGTCCCCGACTACGGCAATTGACGCGCCGCGGCGCACCGCAGCAGCTCGCCGGCACCGGCGCGCCGCTCGACGCTTAGGATGGCGGCGCCGGCGGCCGCGGCGGCTTGGCGAGCGCGCCCGACGGCGCGAGGTTCAGCGCCCGCTGGGCCCGTCGTTCCCTATGCGGCACGCCGTGTTCAGTCGGCCGCTGACTTTTCGGATCGGACTTCGCTCTCGTCGCTGAGCTTCGAGAGAACCACCGGAGGCCGATCGGGAAATTCCGCCACCAGGCGCAGCCGCCCGCCCATCGCCGCAACGTAGCTGCCGAGCGTCGACAGCAGCAGGTCGCTTCGCTTCTCGATGCGTGAGACGTTCGCCTGCTTGATGCCGAGGAGCTCCGCCATCCGCTGCTGGGTGAGTTCCCTCGCCTTCCGCAGATCCTGAAGCGTCATGTATTCGGCGAGCAGTTCCCGGCGCCGCGTCTCGATCGCCTTCCGCTCCCTTCTGGGCAGCTTCCTGAGCACGTCCTCGACGGGAATAGCCATCACCCGCCTCCTCTCCTCTGTTGCTCGAGATGCTCGCTGAACCTGGCATTCGCCTTGGCGATAAGCCGCCCGTAGAAGCGGCGCGCGCTCTGCCCGCTCTTGTCGCCGGCGACCAGGAGGATCGCGCGTCGCTCCTGGTCGAAAGCGTAGGCGACCCGCCAGGCGCCATCGCCGGCGGCAAATCTGAGCTCCTTCATGTTGGCATGCTGCGATCCCTTCAGCGTGTCGGCGTAGGGCCGTCTCAGCTGGGGACCGAACTGTTCCAGTAGGACCGTATGAGCCGCCAGCTCGCGCCTCACTTCCGCCGCCAGCGCAAGGAACTCCTCGGCAAACGCTTCGTGAAAGGCGACTTTCCACGCCATCGCGAAGAATATATCTTTCAAAGCATATGCCGTCAAGGGTATTGTGCGACCGGCGACACGCCTGCTGTGGGGACCAGTCTACAAGCGGACCTCGCCGTCGCGCGGCAGGCGGACGACGACGCGAAGGCCCGCGATTCCGTGCTCGCCGGGGCGGTTCTCGAGCGTGATGTCGCCGCCGTGGCCTCGTACGATCGAGCGGCTGATCGCCATGCCGAGCCCGACCCCGCCGGTCTCCGGGTTGCGCGACTCCTCGAGCCGCACGAAGGGCGCGAACACCCGCTCGAAGTCGGCCTCGGCGATGCCCGGCCCGTCGTCGTCGATCACGAGGCGCCATTCGTGCGGGCCGGTCTCGAGCGCGACGCGGGCGCGCTGCCCGTAGGCCACGGCGTTCTCGATCAGGTTGCGCAGCGCCCGCTTCAGGCTGGACGGCCTCCCGAGATAGTGGCTGCGCGCGGCGCCCGCGAAGACCACGTCCTGGCCGATGTCGGCGAGGTCGGCGCAGACGCTGTCGATCAGCGCCGCGAGGTCCACGGGCCTCGTATCCTCCTGCGCCGCCTCCTCGCGCGCGAAGGCCAGGGTGGCCTCGGTCATGCGCTGCATGTCGTCCAGCGTCTCCAGGATCTTCTGGCGGATCTCCTCGTCATCGACGAACTCGGCGCGCAGGCGCAGCGACGTGATCGGCGTGCGCAGGTCGTGCGAGATCGCCGCCAGCATGCGGGTGCGGTCCTGCACGAAGCGCTGCAGGCGGGCGTGCATCCGGTTGAAGGCGCGGGTGGTCTCGCGTACGTCGGCGGGGCCGCGCTCGGGCACCGGCGGCACGGCCTCGCCGCGGCCGAGCCGCTCGGCGGCGGCGGCGAGCGCCGCCATCGGCCGGGTCAGACGGCGCACGCTAAAGATCACGATCACGAACAGCGCCACCGCCATGACCGCCATCGACACCAGCCCGGGCATCGCCCAGTCCGAGTTGGGCGGCGGCAGCCGCGTGCCGACGTTCAGCCACTGGCCGTCGCCCAGCCGCGCCGAGACCACCAGATCGGGAGGCAGGCGCGGATGCCGGAAGCGGCGGTCGCGCGGCCACTCGTGATCGTCGTCCTCGGCCCGGTCCTCGTGATCGTCGGCGGCGCGGGCATCGGCGTCGCCGACCGGCTGGACCAGACGCCTTGCCGGCCGCGAGCGCCACCAGTCGCCCCAGCCGTCGTCCTCGTCGCGCCAGTCGACCAGCACCTCCTCGACCCCGACGCCCGCCAGATGGCCGGCGAGGATCTGCTGCAGGCGGTTGTCGCGGTTCTCGGGATCGGTCGGATCGACCGCGCTCGCATGCGCCAGCCAGAAGCGCAGCAGCGGCGAGCTGGCGGTGCGCAGGATCTGCTCGTGTACCGCCTGCGGCGTGTCCTCGAGCAGCCGGACGATCGAGGCGGTGCGCGAGAGGATCTGCAGCCGGTTCGCCGATTGCACGGCGACCCGGCGCTCGTCCAGGAAGATCCAGAAGCTGACCGCCTGCGCCAGCACCAGCGCGAGCAGCAGCAGCGCGATCAGCTGGCCGGCCAGCCGGATCGGCCACAGGCGCCGGATGCCGGCCCGCAGCCTTGCGAGCGTGCGCCTCATCGCCGCTCGACGTCGGCGGCCAGCATGTAGCCGCCGCCCCACACGGTCTTGATCAGCGCCGGGTTCTTCGGGTCGGCCTCGACCTTGCGGCGCAGCCGGCTGATCTGGTTGTCGATGCTGCGGTCGAACACCGCGGCGGCGCGGCCGCGCGTCAGATCGAGCAGCTGGTCGCGGCTCAGCACCATCTTGGGATGGCGCAGCAGCGCCGCGAGCAGCTGGAACTCGGCCGTGGAGAGCGGCGTCGCGACGCCCTCCTGGTCGACCAGCTCGCGCTGCGCCACCTTCAGCGTCCAGCGGTCGAAGCGGACCTGCTCGGCCGCGATCGCGCCGCGGGGGCGCGGCAGGCTGTTGGTGCGGCGCAGCACCGCCTTGATCCGCGCCAAAAGCTCACGCGGGTTGAATGGCTTGGTGACGTAGTCGTCGGCGCCCATCTCCAGGCCGATCACCCGGTCGGTGTCCTCGGCCATGGCGGTGAGCAGGATCACCGGCAGCTCGCTGGTGGCGCGCAGATGCCGGCACAGCGCGAGGCCGTCCTCGCCGGGCATCATGATGTCGAGCACCACCAGCTCGACCGCGCCCTTCTCGAGCAGCCGGCGCGCCGCGGCGCTGTTCTCGGCGGTGCTGACCCGATAACCGTTCCTGGCCAGGTAGCGCGCCAGCAGGTCGCGGATGTCGCGGTGATCGTCGACGATCAGGATGTGCGCTGCGGTGTCCATGGCGCCGCCGGAGCTGCCGATCGGCAAAGCATAGGCGGGCTTGCCTGCCGCCGAGATAACGAAATTGTATCAAGCTGTGGCAAAGCGCCGGGGCGTGACAATCGCCGACACTTTTGCCGTGCGTTGACGAACTTTGGGCACATTTGCCTGCTCTACTGCCCGTCGTTGCCAACCACAGTCGGACGAGGTGGAGATGAGGACCAGGACGAAGCTCATGCTGGCGGTCGGCGCGGTCGGCGCGGTCGCGCTGGGCAGCACCATCATGGCGGGCACCAGCCTTGCCGACGGCCGCGGCCATCACATGGCCGGCCAGCACGGCGGCTGGGGCGGCGACCGCGGCGACCGGCTGTTCGAGCAGTTCGACGCCAACGGGGACGGCCTGATCACCCAGGCCGAGGTCGATCAGGTGCTCGCGGACCGGCTCGCGGCGTTCGATCAGAACGACGACGGCAGCCTGAACCTCGAGGAGTACCAGGCCTTGTGGCTCGATGCGATGCGCGAGCGCATGGTCGACCGGTTCCAGGCGCACGACGACGACGGCGACGCGATGGTGACCGTCGAAGAGTTCGTCGGGTCCTACGGCTCGCTCGTCCGGCACCTCGACCGCAACGACGACGGCCAGCTCACTCGCGACGATTTCCGCCGCCCACGCGATCGTGATCGCGACGACGACGACGAATAAGGCATCCGCGGCCGGCTAGCGGCAGGATCGTGGTGCCGGCGGCTCCGATGCACATGTGATACAATACAGGCTCGTGGAATGCAGGCGCGCATGGCGCCAGCCCCGATCGGCGCGTTGTCCCCACGACGCGCCGATCACGCTAAGGAGCGCGACGTCATGGCCATCACGGCACCGATCGGTCTCGCCCTCCTGGTGATGGGCTTCGCCTTCCCGGGCCTCGCCCGCGACGAGGTCCAGGTCTTCAACCTGCCGGCGGGCGCGGGACCGCACGACGTCGCGCCGGCGCCCGACGGTCGGGTGTGGTACACCGCACAGCGCCAGGGCGCGCTCGGCATCCTCGACCCGGCGAGCGGCGCGGTCGTGCAGGTGCCGCTCGGCGACGGCTCGGCGCCGCACGGCGTGATTGCCGGCCCGGACGGTGCCGCCTGGATCACCGATGGCGGGCTGAACGCGATCGTCCGCTACGATCCGGCGAGCGGCGAGGTCAGGCGCTATCCGCTGCCCGAGGATGCCGGCTACGCCAACCTCAACACCGCCGCCTTCGACGGCGACGGCCTGCTCTGGTTCACCGGCCAGAACGGCGTCTACGGCCGGCTCGACCCGGCGAGCGGCGCGATGGAGCTGTTCGACGCGCCGAAGGGCCGCGGTCCCTACGGCATCACCGCGACCCCCGGCGGCACGATCTACTACGCCTCGCTCGCCGGCAGCTACCTCGGCGAGGTCGACACCAGGACCGGGAAGGTGCGCGTGCTCGAGCCGCCGACCCCGCGCCAGGGTGCGAGGCGGGTGTGGTCGGATTCGCAAGGCAACGTCTGGGTCAGCGAGTGGAACGCCGGCCAGGTGAGCCGCTACGCGCCGGCGCGCGGCGACTGGCGCTCCTGGAAGCTGCCGGGCGACGATCCGAAGGCCTACGCGGTCTACGTCGACGAGCGGGACATCGTCTGGCTCAGCGATTTCGGCGCCAACGCGGTCGTGCGGTTCGATCCGAAGGCCGAACGCTTCACGAGCTTTCCGGGCAGCGGCCCGGCCGCCGATGTGCGCCAGCTTCTGGGCCGGCCGGGCGAGGTGTGGGCGCCGGAGTCCGGTCTCGACCGCCTGATGCTGATCCGCACGGCCGATGACTAGGCGGATGGCCCCGGCGATGCTCGCGCTCGGCGCGACGGCTGTGGCATCGGCTGTTGACGTCCCGGGCGACCCGCAGCGCGGCGAGGTGGCGTTCCAGAAATGCTACGCCTGCCACTCGGTGCAGCCGGGCGAAACCGGACTCACCGGGCCGAA
>DASUGG010000314.1:0-8133 GCA_036274135.1 Geminicoccaceae bacterium | reverse complement strand
CAGGCGGTGCACCTCCGCGGCGAGGCGGGCATCGGCAAGACCCGTCTCGTCGAGGAGCTGCAGCGGCAGGCCGTGGATGCCGGGTTCGCCTGCCACAAGGGGCTTGTGCTCGATTTCGGCGCCGGCGCCGGCCAGGACGCGATCGGCGCCCTGGTGCGCAGCCTCCTCGAGCTCACGCCGGCGAGCGACGAGGCCGCGGCGGCTGCCGCGATCGAGGCCGCGATGCGGGACGGGCTGACCGCGGCGGATCGCAGGGTGTTCCTCAACGACCTGCTGGATCTGCCGCAACCGACCGAGCTGCGCGCCGTCTACGACGCGATGGATCACGCCGCGCGCAATCGCGGCCGGCAGGACACGCTCGCCGCGCTGGTCGAGCGCGCCGGCGCGAAGGCGCCGCAGCTGATCGTCGTCGAGGACGTCCATTGGGCCGACGGCCCGACGCTGAGCCACCTCGCGCGGCTCGCCCAGACGGCCGCTGCCGCCCGCGCCCTGCTCGTCCTGACGTCGCGCCTGGAGGGCGATCCGCTTGACCACGTCTGGCGCTCGAGCACCGGCGGCAGCCCTCTCCTCACCCTTGACCTCGCCCCCCTACGCGACGACGAGGCCGAAGCCCTGGCGCGCGCCTATGTCGACGCCAGCGCCGAGCTCGCCCGGCGCTGCGTCGCAAGGGCGGCCGGCAACCCGCTGTTCCTCGACCAGCTGTTGCGTCACGCCGAGGAGAGCACCGAAGGCGGCGTCCCCGGCTCCGTGCAGAGCCTGGTCCAGGCGCGTCTCGACCACCTGCCGCCGGCGGACCGGCAGGCGTTGCAGGCGGCATCGGTGCTCGGGCAGCGCTTCGCCCCGGACGCGCTCGCTCACCTGCTAGAGCGGCCGACGCACGATTGCGCTAATCTCGTGCGCCATCTCCTGGTGCGCCCGATCGGCGACGAGCTCCTGTTCGCCCACGCGCTGATCCGGGACGGCGTCTACGATTCGCTGCTGCGTAGCCGGCGCGCCGCGCTGCACCTTCGCGCGGCGGAATGGTTCGCGCCACGCGATCTCGCCCTGCGCGCCGAGCACCTCGACCGGGCTGAGAATCCGGCCGCATCCGATGCCTATCTGGAAGCCGCCCGCGGCCAGGTCGCAACCTATCGCTACGATGCCGCGCTCAACCTGGCCGAGCGCGGGCTGGCGCTCGCCCGGACCGAAGAGCAGAGGTTTGGCCTGACCTGCCTGCGCGGCGACATCCTGCACGACCTCGGTGCCATGGCCGAGGCGAGGGATGCGTACGGCGCAGCACTGGAGGCCGCGAGCGATGACACGCAGCGCTGTCGCGCCTGGCTCGGCCTCGCCGCGGTGAAGCGGGTGACCGACGACCTGGACGGCGCGTTCGACGATCTCGATCGCGCGGAAGGGGTCGCCGCGTGCCTCGGCCTGAATGCCGAGCGCGCGCGCGTCCATTTCCTGCGTGGCAATCTCTTCTTCCCGCGCGGCAACATTCAGGGCGTTCTGGACGAACACCAGAAGAGCCTGCGCCTGGCCAAGGCAAGCGGCTCGGTCGAACTCGAGGCGGCAGCGCTCGGCGGGCTCGGCGATGCCGAATACGCGCGCGGCCGGATGCTGACCGCGGCCGAGCGTTTCGATGCTTGCGTGGCGCTCTGCCGCGAGCAGGGTTTCGGCCGCATCGAGGTGGCCAATCGGCCCATGGCGGCGATTGCGCGGATCTACGCGCTCAAGCTCGCGGACGCCGCCGCTGGAGCCCAGGCGGCGATCGAGGCCAGCACCCGCGTCGGCCACAAGCGCAGCCTCGTCATCGCCCGACACACCGCCTTCTTCTGCGCCTTCGTTCGAGCCGACCACGCCGCCGCCGATGATCATGCCACCCACGCCCTCGAGCTAGCGCGTCAGCTCGGCGCCCGCAGGTTCGAGTCGGAGGCTCTGCACTTTCTCGGCGCGAGCCGTTACGCGCAGGGCCGGCAGGCCGAGGGGCTCGACTTGATGAGGCAGGGCCTCGCGATCAGCCGCGAGACGGGCATGGCGTTCATGGGCCCCTGGCTGCTCGGCGACCTCGCGCTTGCTACCGACGACCCGAACGAGCGCCGGGCGGCGCTGGCAGAGGGCGAGCGTCTGCTCGCGGCCGGATCGCTCAGCCACAACCATCTGTGGTTCTATCCTGCCGCGATCGAGACCAGCCTCGAATACGGGGAGTGGCGCGAGGCGGAGCGTCATGCCGGGGCGCTCGAGGCCTACACCCGCCCGGAGCCGCTGCCCTGGGCCGACTTTCACGTCGCTCGCGGGCGCGCGCTCTCGGCCTGCGGCGCTGGCCGGCGCGATCCCAGCATGATGGAACAGCTGGAGCGGCTGCGCGCGGAGGCAGCTCGCACTGGCTTCATGAGCGCGCTTGGGGCGATCGAGGACGCGCTCCGCGCGCTGTAGTCCCCCAGCGCTACTCCGGCCGCCAGGCCTCGTAGTCGCCGGTCGCGGGCGCGCGCTGGCCGCCCCGCTGGATCGCGCCGGGCGGCAGATAGGCCTGGTCCGTCCCGGTCAGGTTCGGGAGCCGGTCCTGCTCCCAGCGCGGCGCCGGCAGCGGCACCTTGCTCGGCGGCAGCTCGATCCGCTTGTGCAGCCAGCCGACCCAGCCCGGCGGCACCCGTGTCGGGTCGGCCTTGCGGCTGAACACCACCCAGCGGCGCTCGCGCCGCCACGCCAGGTCCTTGCGCCCGCGCTCGCGATAATAGCGGTTGCCGTGCTCGTCCTCGCCGACCAGCTCGCCGCGCAGCCAGGTCCGCAGCAGGGTGAAGAAGTCGTTGGTCCGCAAGGCCCTCACCGGACGATCTCCCGTGGCACACCGCCGCTGCCGTTCGCGATGCCGGCGCGGCGCTCGATCCGCTGCCGGCGGCACTATGGCGACGATCGTCCGCCCGGTCCAGAGCGCGCGGGATGCGCGCCGTGCTGTGGATAAGCCGCTCCCCTTTCGTTCTGGTTGTGTTCTTACTCCAGCGATCTCCAGCCCGATGGAGGTCGTCTCCATGGAGCGGCCGCGCGATGCGCCTGATCTCCATCTCCATCATCCGCCGCGGCTCGCCGCCGCGGCGGCCCGGCCGGCTGGTCCGACGGAGGCCGCTTGAGACTGCCCACAACATCCTGTTGCGCTCACCGACAAAGCCTCTATATATAGATGCCGGCGGCGTTGACCTTTCGCCGCAAGGAGCGCGGCGCAGACCGCGTTCAGGCGTCCGGTGCCTTGCAAAACCAGGAACTCGACCGGGCAGGAGGGCAGAAAACCGCGTGGGCCGACACGATCGTCGTTGCTGTGGCGACGGGATTGGGGGTAGTAAGGTTGAGTGGAATGAGGTGGAGAGCAACCACGCTGATGCCTCTTGATCCGCACGGCCACGGCGCCGCAAGGTCGCGGTCTCGTCCCGCCGTTTCGGAAACGGCCCTCGAACGCGAGCTGCACGGGAAGATGCCGTCTGCGGTGCATCCGCAATGTGAAACCGTGCCGGAGTGTGGCTGATGAGGATCGAGCGTGCGTTCACGACCGCCGGGCGGTCGCCTTACGAAACGATCGGATTTCGCACCGTGTGCAGCGAGATCCGTAACCCCGACGGCTCGGTCGTCTTCAAGCTCGACGACATCGAGGTACCGAGCGCCTGGTCGCAGGTGGCGGTCGACGTGCTGGCGCAGAAGTATTTCCGCAAGGCCGGCGTGCCGCGTCGCCTCGCCCCGGTCGAGGACAAGGGCGTGCCCGCGTGGCTGCGGCCGAGCCGGCCCGACGCCGAGGCGCTGCAGGCTTTGCCGGAAGACCAGCGCCACGGCGGCGAGACCTCGGCCAAGCAGGTGTTCGACCGTCTCGCCGGCACCTGGACCTGGTGGGGCTGGAAGGGCGGCTACTTCGATTCCGAGGACGACGCGCTCGCCTTCTTCGACGAGCTGCGCTTCATGATGGCGAGCCAGTACGGCGCGCCGAACTCACCGCAGTGGTTCAACACCGGCCTGCACTGGGCCTATGGCATCGACGGCCCGGCCCAGGGCCACTATTTCGCCGACCACAAGACCGGCGAGGTGCAAGCCTCCAATTCCGCCTATGAGCGGCCGCAGCCGCACGCCTGCTTCATCCAGAGCATCAACGACGACCTGGTCAATCCGGGCGGCATCATGGATCTCTGGGTGCGCGAGGCGCGGCTCTTCAAGTACGGCTCCGGCACCGGCACCAACTTCTCGGCCCTGCGCGGCGAGAACGAGCCGCTCTCGGGCGGCGGCAAGTCGTCCGGGCTGATGAGCTTCCTCAAGATCGGCGACCGCGCCGCCGGCGCGATCAAGTCCGGCGGCACGACGCGGCGCGCCGCCAAGATGGTCACGGTCGACGTCGACCACCCCGACATCGAGCAGTTCGTCGGCTGGAAGGTGGTCGAGGAGCAGAAGGTGGCGGCGCTGGTCGCCGGCTCCAGGCTGCTCGCCCGGCACCTCAACGCGATCATGACGGCCTGCCATGCGGCCGGGCTCGACGGCGACGCGCGCTTCGACCCGAAGGCCAATCGCGAGCTGCGGGCGGCGCTGCGCGCGGCGCGCCAGGCGATGCTGCCGGACGCGGCGCTTCAGCAGGCGATCCTGTTCGCCCGCCAGGGCTACACCCGGATCGACATCCCGACCTACTCGACCGACTGGGACTCGGACGCCTATCTCACGGTCTCGGGCCAGAACTCGAACAACTCGGTGCGGATCAGCAACGACTTCCTCGAGCGCGTCATCGAGGATCGCGAGTGGCAGCTGACCCGGCGCACCGACGGCCGGGTCGCCAGGACCATGCCGGCGCGCCATCTGTGGGACGGCATCGCCTACGCCGCCTGGGCCAGCGCCGATCCCGGCGTGCAGTACGACACGACGATCAACGAGTGGCACACCTGCCCCCATTCGGGCCGGATCAACGCGTCCAACCCGTGCTCCGAGTACATGTTCCTCGACGACACGGCGTGCAATCTCGCCTCGCTGAACCTGATCGCCTTCCTGCAGGACGACGGCTTCGACGTCGCGGGCTTCGCGCATGCGGTGCGCCTGTGGACCATGGTGCTCGAGATCTCGGTGATGATGGCGCAGTACCCGTCGCAGAAGATCGCCGAGCTGTCCTACCGCTACCGCACGCTCGGCCTCGGCTACGCCAATCTCGGCGGCCTGCTGATGGCGTCGGGCATCGCCTATGACAGCCACAGGGCGCGGGCGCTGGCCGGCGCGATCACCGCCCTGATGACCGGCACGGCCTATGCGGTCTCGGCGCAGATGGCCAAGGAGCAGGGTCCGTTCGCCGGCTTCGGCCAGAATCGCGACGCGATGCTGCGGGTGATCCGCAATCACCGGCGCGCCGCGCACGGCGAGAAGCGCGACTACGAGGAGCTCTCCGTCAGGCCGGTGCCGCTCGATGCGTCGCGCGTGCCGCTGCCGGGGATCGCCGAGGCGGCCGGCGCCGCCTGGGACGAGGCGCTCGAGGCGGGCGAGCGCTACGGCTTCCGCAACGCCCAGACCACGGTGATCGCACCGACCGGCACGATCGGCCTGGTCATGGACTGCGACACCACCGGCATCGAGCCCGATTTCGCGCTGGTCAAGTTCAAGAAGCTGGCCGGTGGCGGCTACTTCAAGATCATCAACCGGATGGTGCCGCGCGCGCTTGCCAAGCTCGGCTACGACGCCGCCCAGGTCGAGGACATGGTGCGCTATGCCGTCGGCCGCGGCACGCTGGCGGGTGCCCCCGAGATCAACCACGAGACCTTGGCGGCGAAGGGCTTCACGCCGGAGATCCTCGAGCAGCTCGAGCGGGCCCTGCCGAGCGCCTTCGACATCAAGTACGCCTTCAACCAGTACACGCTCGGCCAGGCGTTCTGCCGCGACGTGCTGCGTCTTTCCGACGAGCAGCTGGCCGACGCCAGTCTCGACCTGCTGAGCGCGCTCGGCTTCTCGCGGGCGCAGTACGAGGCGGCGAACCTCTACTGCTGCGGCGCGATGACCCTCGAGGGGGCGCCGCATCTCCAGGACGCGCACCTTGCGGTGTTCGACTGCGCCAATCCCTGCGGCCGGCTGGGCAAGCGCTATCTCTCGACCGACAGCCATATCCGCATGATGGCGGCGGCGCAGCCGTTCATCAGCGGCGCCATCTCCAAGACCATCAACATGCCGGCGACCGCGAGCGTCGAGGACTGCGGCAAGGCCTATCTCGAGGCCTGGCAGCTGAGCCTGAAGGCGCTGGCGCTGTATCGCGACGGCTCCAAGCTGTCGCAGCCGCTCTCGGCCGTGATCCTGCAGGACCTCGAGGACGAGGAGGGCGATGAGGAGACCGCCGCCGAGCGGGTGACGCAGGTCGCGGAGCGGCTGGTCGAGCGGCTCGTGGCAAGGCGCGACCGCCTGCCGAGCCGGCGCAAGGGCTACACCCAGAAGGCGGTGGTCGGCGGCCACAAGGTCTATCTGCGCACCGGCGAGTATGCCGACGGCCGGCTCGGCGAGATCTTCATCGACATGCACAAGGAAGGTGCTGCCTTCCGCTCGCTGATGAACAGCTTCGCAATCGCGGTCTCGATCGGGCTGCAGTACGGCGTGCCGCTCGAGGAGTTCGTCGAGGCCTTCGCCTACACCCGCTTCGAGCCGTCGGGCCCGGTGCAGGGCAACGATACGATCAAGATGGCGAGCTCGGTGATCGACTACATCTTCCGCGAGCTGGCGATCTCCTATCTCGAGCGCAACGATCTCGCCAATGTCGACCCGACCGAGCTGCACCACGACAGTCTCGGCGACGGCGCCAAGGAGCGCCATCTGCGGCGCGACGACGCGATCAAGCAGCTGGCCAGCAGCGGCTATGTGCGCGGCAATCTGCGCCTGCTGCATGGCGGCGGCCTGATCGGCGAGCGTTCCGAGGCGGCGACGGCCGCCGGAGCATCGGGCGGCGGCGGCGGTGCCAGCGCCGCCGCGCTCGCGAGCGAATCGGCTGAGCCGGCCTTACGTGATGGTCGGCTGGCTCAGGCGAGGCTGGCGCGGCTCAAGGGCTACGAGGGAGACCCGTGCCCGAACTGCGCCAACTTTACCCTGGTGCGCAGCGGCACCTGCCTGAAGTGCGACACCTGCGGCTCGACGACGGGCTGCTCGTGAGGTGACGTGAGCGGACCGGGGGAGTAACCTTCCTCCTCCCAAGCCTGCGGCCCGGCGGCCTCTTCCGCCGGGCCACTTTTTTCCCAGCACAGAACGGAGCCGAATGCATCTGCCGCCTCCGCCCTTTTGGCGTACCCGCTACTATGAGGCGACCCGTTCCAAAGCGGGGCGGGCAGCTATAGAGTACGATGACGTCGCGGCGGTGCTGGCCGCCCCATTCCGGACGGAGCGGCAAGCCGACGGGCGTTTGAGGCACTGGGGATGGGTGCCTCGGCTTCGCCGCTGGTTGCGGGTGGTTACCCTCGAGGATGGCAGCACGGTGCACAACGCCTTTCTGGACCGGAGCTTCAAACCATGACCGGCGAGCCCGTACTGTATGACGCGGAGACCGATACGCTGCTCGTCGAGCTGCGACCCTGGCCGGCGGCGTCGCCCGCCGAGGTCAACGAGCAGGTCGGCGGCGAGGACGCCGAGGAAGGGCTGGTCGTTCACTACGGGACGGATGGCCGGCCGCATGCGCTCGAGATCGAGCATGCTTCGGAGCGCCCCGACCTCGTTGCGCGGGCCCTCTCAGCCCTCCGCCACGCCAAGGGCTTCGCCGCCTGAGCGTCCGCAGAACCGATTCCTAGCCAGGCTGGCCGTGGCCGGACAGGATCTGCACGGCGCCAGCCATGGCGCTGCGAAACGCGTCATCGAAGCTGACGCCGCTGATCTGCCAGCCGTAGCTTTCGCCTTCGGCGCCGAGGCGCCAGTCGGCGACCCAGCCGAGCGCCTGCTCGTCCCAGACCATGCTGCCGGCCAGGACCAGATCGCCGTCCATTGTCCTGGCGATCGCATCGAGCCCCGCCGGATCGAGCGCTGGCAGGCTCTCGTAGCCCAGGCCCGTCTTGGTCAACGCCGCCTGATCGGGCAGCGCGATCGGTATGCCGAACCGCTCGGCCGCGGCCGCGAGCGCCTCGCGCTGGTCGCGCCCATGCTCGCCGTCGCTGGCGAGGACGTAGCTCGTCGGCCCGAGGCGCA
>DASUGG010000313.1:0-4151 GCA_036274135.1 Geminicoccaceae bacterium | reverse complement strand
GCGGCGATCGGCGAGGGCTCGCTCGGTCCGCGTCTGGTGCTCGAGGCGCTGCGTCGCGGCGAGGAGGTGGCGGGTCGACCGGAGCCCGCAGCCGGCAAGGTCGTGCCGCTGCGGCGTCTGCGGCCGGCGCCCGCCGCGGGCGGCTGGGAGACGCGGGTGCAAGGGCTCCTGCCGGGCCTGGCGGTCTCGTTCGCCCGCTGCTGCCATCCGATTCCGGGCGATCCGATCGTCGGCGTGGTCCGCACCGGGCGGGGCATCACGATCCATCGCAGCGACTGCGCGACGCTCGCCCGCAGCGCCGGCGAGGAGGAGGACCGCTGGCTCGATCTCGGTTGGAACCAGCTCGCCGGCGGTGTCAAGGGGACCGCCCGCCTGCAGGTCATGACCCTCAATCAGCCGGGCAGCCTGGGCTCGCTCAGCACCGTGATCGGCCGCGAGGGCGGCAACATCACCGACCTGCGCTTCGGCGTGAAGTCGGATGATCTGTACGAGATCGTGCTCGACGTCGAGGTCGACGACCGCGACCACATGGACCGCATCATGGCCGGACTGCGCGCGAGCCCTGCGGTCACCGCCGTCGAGCGGATGCAGGCATGAGCGCGGCGACGTCGCGCGAGCGAAGGTCGGCCGAGCGCGAAGCGGCCGGCCTCGGTCTGCCGCTGGGCGCTGGCGGCCCGGCTCCGCCCGACTCGCTGATCGCGCCGGTCGTCAGACCGAGCAGCCGACCTATAGTAGACGCTTAACCAACCCAGACCATGATCGAGCGCCGTGTTCCGACGTCGTGAACCCCTTCCGTTTTTCCATTGGCTGCGCGGCTTCCTGTGGCCGCATACCGGTTGGCGCCGCGCCTTCGTCTACTATCTCAAGCGGCTGACCCGGCTGTCCGGCACGCCCCACAGCATCGCCGCCGGCTTCGCCTGCGGCGTGGCGATCTCCTTCACGCCGCTGGTCGGATTTCACCTCCTGCTGGGCGCGCTGCTGTCGCTGATCGTGCGCGGCAACTTCCTGGCGATGGTAGTCGGCACGCTGGTCGGCAATCCTTGGACCCTGCCGTTCATGTGGCTGGGCAGCTACGAGGTCGGGACGTTGCTGCTCGGGGTCGATTCCCCCACCGTCGAGCCGCTGCCGGCGGTCTTCGAGGATCTGCTCGGTCAGCTTGTCGAGGCGGTCCGAACGGCCCATCCGTTGGCCATGCTCAAGCCTCTGGCCGCCGAGCTCGGCGCGGTGGGCAGGCCGGTGCTGCTGGGCAGTATCCCGCTCGGCATCGCAGCAGGCGTGCTCAGCTATCTTCCCCTGGTGCGCGCGGTCGCGACGTACCGGGAGGCGCGGCGCCGCCGATACGGGCAACGACGCCGGCGCGCTCGCCACGTCCCGTTGAAGGCTGCCGGCGCGCCGACGGACGCGGAAACCGCGTGAGGGCGCACGTCCGTTGATTATCGGCATCGGCACCGACATGATCGACATCCGTCGCGTCGAGCGGGCCCTGGAGCGTTTCGGCGCGCGCTTCCGCGAGCGTGTGTTCACCGAGATCGAGCAGGCGAGGGCCGAGCGCAACGCCAACCCGGCCGCGGCCTATGCCAAGCGCTATGCCGCCAAGGAGGCCTGCGCCAAGGCGTTGGGCACGGGCTTTCGCCACGGCGTCTACTGGCGCGACATCGGCGTGGTCAATCGGCCGTCGGGAATGCCGGTCCTGGAGCTGCGCAACGGCGCCGCCGCACGGCTCGCGGCGCTGACGCCGCACGGCATGGTGGCGCGGATCGACCTCAGCCTCACCGACGAGCCGCCCTTTGCCCACGGCATGGTGGTGATCAGCGCCGTGGCCTCGCCCGAATCGCCGCCCTGGGCGGGCGATCTGGCACGCGGCCAAGCGACGTGAGACGGGTGACTTTACCTCGCAGCGCGGCTTGGTTAGTGTCGGCGCGCGCGGCGAACGGCTCATCGCCAGACACTTTTGCGAGTACCCCGACCATGAGCACCTTCCCTGTCATCTCGGGCAATCCCGCCGCTTCGGCAACGCGGCGGGCGAGCTGAGCCGGTGAAGAAGCAGACGGCGATCCCGCAATCCCGCTCCAAAGGCTGGTGGGAGACGGTACGGACTCTGGTCTATGCCGTCGCGATCGCGCTCGCGGTGCGAACGCTGCTTTACGAGCCGTTCAACATCCCGTCGGGCTCGATGAAGCCGACCCTGCTGATCGGCGACTACCTGTTCGTCTCCAAGTTCGCCTACGGCTACAGCAAGCACTCCTTGCCGTTCAGCGTGCCGTTGTTCGACGGCAGGATCTTCGGCAGCCTGCCCGAGCGTGGCGACGTGGTGGTGTTCAAGCTGCCGTCCGACAACCGCACCGACTACATCAAGCGGATCGTCGGCCTGCCCGGCGATGAGCTGCAGGTGATCGACGGCGTGCTGCACGTCAACGGCGAAGCCGTGACGCGGGTGCGCATCGAGGACTTCGTCGACGACGACGGCACCGGCAACGGCCCGGTGGTGCGCTACCGCGAGACCTTGCCGAACGGCCACAGCTTCGATGTGCTCGACCTGACGACGCGCGGCTCGCTCGACAACACCAAGGTCTACAAGGTGCCCGAGGGCCATGTCTTCGCGATGGGCGACAACCGGGACAACTCCCTGGACAGCCGGGTCGACGGCGTCGGCTTCATTCCGATCGAGAACCTGATCGGCCGGGCCGAGATCATCTTCTTCTCGACCAATGGCAGCGCGCGGATCTGGGAGATCTGGAAATGGCCGGCCACGATTCGCTTCCGCCGGCTGTTCCACCTGATCGACTGACGGCATGCCGGTGAGCGTGCCGGCCGGCGTAAAGGCGATCGAGGCGACGCTCGGCCATCGCTTCGCCGAGCGGGCGCTGCTGACCGAGGCGCTGACCCACAGCAGCGCCACGGGCCGTGGACGCAGCGGGCGCAGCAACGAGCGCCTCGAGTTTCTCGGCGATCGGGTGCTCGGGCTGGTGATCGCCGACCTGCTGATCGGGCGTTACCCTCGTGAGGGGGAAGGCGACCTCTCGCGCCGGCACGCGGCGCTGGTGCGCCGCGAGACGCTGGCCGAGGTTGGCCGCGATCTCGGCGTGGCGCAGTGGCTGGTGGTCGGCCGCAGCGAGGAGGACGCCGGCGGCCGCGCCAATCCCGCGCTGCTCGCCAATGTCGTCGAGGCTCTGATCGGCGCGCTCTACCTGGATGCCGGGCTCGCGGCCGCGGAGCGCTTCATCCTGGAGCACTGGTCGCCGCGCCTCGAGACCATGGCCGTGCCGCCGCGCGACGCCAAGACCACGCTGCAGGAGTGGGCCCAGAGCCGTGGCCTCGGCTTGCCGGTCTACGAGGTCGCAGCGGTCGCCGGGCCGGCGCATGCGCCCCGCTTCGACGTCTCGGTATCGCTCGCCGGCTTCGCGCCGGGCCGCGCCGTCGCCGGCTCCAAGCGGGCGGCCGAGCAGGCGGCGGCCGAGGAACTGCTGGCGCGCGTCGAGGCGGCGCATGGCTGAGCAGCCGGCGGCGGGCGAGGGGCGGCGGCGCTGCGGCTTCATCGCTCTGCTGGGCGCGCCCAACGTCGGCAAGTCGACCCTGCTCAATCGGCTGGTCGGCACCAAGGTCTCGATCGTGACCGCCAAGGTGCAGACCACGCGCCGGCGCGTGCTGGGCATCACCGTCAGGGGCGACGCGCAGTTGATCTTCGTCGACACGCCGGGCATCTTCCGGCCGCGTCCGGGACGGCGGCTGGAGCTCGCCATGGTGCGCGCCGCCTGGCAGGGCGCCGAGGACGCCGACCAGCGGGTCCTGGTCGTCGATGCCAGGCGCGGCCTCGACGCCGACACCGGCGCCGTGCTCGAGGGGCTGCGCGAGCGCCGCGAGCGCGCCATCCTGGCGATCAACAAGCTCGATCTGGTGCGGCCGCCGACCCTGCTGCCGCTGATCCGCCGGTTCGACGAGACGGGCCTGTTCGCTCGGGTGTTCATCGTCTCGGCGCTGCACGGCGACGGCTGCGACGATCTGCTGAACGGGCTGGCGCAGGGCCTGCCCGAGGGGCCGTGGCTGTTTCCCGAGGACCAGCTGTCGGATCTGTCGCAGCGCGCCATGGCGGCGGAGCTGACGCGCGAGCAGCTGTTCCGCCAGCTGCATCAGGAGCTGCCCTACAGCCTGAC
>DASUGG010000312.1:0-2926 GCA_036274135.1 Geminicoccaceae bacterium | reverse complement strand
CGATCCACTCGTCGAGATCCGCCGCGAGGAGATAGGCGGCCTGCCGCCGCCCGAATGGGACCAGGTCATCGTCGCCACCGGTCCGCTGACCTCGCCGTCTCTCGCCGAGGCTCTCGCGAAACTGACCGGCGAGGACGCCTTGGCTTTCTTCGATGCGATCGCGCCGATCGTCTATCGCGACTCGATCGACTTCGAGGTCGCCTGGTTCCAGTCGCGCTACGACAAGCCGGGTCCCGGCGGCACAGGCGCCGACTACGTCAACTGCCCGCTCGATCGCGAGCAGTACGAGCGGTTCGTCGCGGCGCTGCTCGAGGGCGAGCGGCACGCCTTCAAGGAATGGGAGGCCTCGACGCCCTATTTCGAGGGCTGCCTGCCGGTCGAGGTCATGGCCGAGCGCGGCCCCGAGACCCTGCGCTACGGGCCGATGAAGCCGGTCGGGCTGACCGATCCGCGCAGCGGCGTGCGGCCCCATGCCGTGGTGCAGCTGCGCCAGGACAACGCGCTCGGCACCCTGTTCAACATGGTCGGTTTCCAGACCAAGCTGGCGCACGGCGAGCAGAAGCGGATCTTCCGCACCATCCCCGGCCTGGAGCGGGCGCAGTTCGCCCGGCTCGGCGGCCTGCACCGCAACACCTTCATCAACAGCCCGCGCCTGCTCGATGCCGAGCTTCGCCTGCGGAGGCGGCCGAATCTGCGCTTCGCCGGCCAGATCACCGGCGTCGAGGGCTATGTCGAGAGCGCCGCGATCGGCCTGCTCGCGGGGCGCTTCGCGGTGGCGCGGGCCGCCGGGCGCACGCCGGCGCTGCCGCCCGTGACGACCGCGCTCGGCGCGCTCCTCCAGCACATCACGGGCGGCGCCGCGGCGGCGACCTTCCAGCCGATGAACATCAATTTCGGGCTGTTTCCCCCGCTCGCAGGGCAGGTCGGGCGCGACCAGCGCAAGCCGGCCCTGGCGCGTCGCGCGCTTGCAGATCTCGCCGGCTGGCTGGCCCAAACGGCTCAGGCGGCTTAGGAACCGCGCCCCCTTCAGCGCGTTCCAGGTGGATCGCAGGACAACATCGAGGCGGCGCGCATGAACAAGGCCGCGCGGTCCTATCGGGTCGGCATCTCGGGCTCGTACGGCGGTCTCAACCTCGGCGATGAGGCAATCCTCGCCGGCATCGTGACGGAGCTGCGCCGCTCCCTGCCGGTCGAGATCACCGTGTTCTCGCGTGACGCCGAGGACACCAAGTCGCGCCATCAGGTCGAGCGCGTGGTGCCGGTACGCAAGCTGTCGCGCGACGAGGTGCTGCCCGAGGTCCGGCGGCTCGATCTCCTGATCCTGGGCGGGGGCGGCATCCTGTTCGACGGCGAGGCGCAGATCTTTCTGCGCGAGGTGATGCTGGCGCACGAGCACAGGGTGCCGGTCATGGTCTATGCGGTCAGCGCCGGCCCTCTGCGTGACCCTGCGGCGCAGAAGGCGGTACGCGACGCGCTCGCCCGCGCCGAGGTGATCACGGTGCGCGAACGTGGGGCGCGCCGAGTGCTCGAGGAAATCGGGGTGCATGGCGAGATTGCGGTCACCGCAGACCCGGCCTTGCTGCTGAAGCCGGAGCCCCTGCCGGCGGACGCGCTGAAGCGGGATGGCCTGGACAGCGGGAGGCCTGTGGTCGGCATGTCGGTGCGCGAGCCCGGCGCCGCCGCGCCTGAGATCGGCGAGAAGGCGTATCACCAGCTGCTCGCCGATGTCGCCGACTTCATGGTCGACCGGTACGACGCCGACATCGTCTTCGTGCCGATGGAGCCGAAGATGCGCGATACGCAGCAAGGCCACGCAGTCGCGGCGCAGATGCTGCGAGCGCAGCGCGCGACCGTGCTGAAGGGCGACTACACCTCCGGGCAGCTGCTCACGCTCATCAAGCGCTTCGCGTTCGTGGTCGGCATGCGCCTGCATTTCCTGATCTTCGCGAGCCTGCAGAACGTGCCGTTCGTGGCGCTGCCCTATGCCCCCAAAGTCGACGGCTTCCTGGACGATCTGAACGTCACCATGCCGCCCTTCCTGGAGGTCAATGCCGGCCGCCTGATCGCCCATGTCGATCACGCCTGGGATCGCCGGCGCCAGCTTCAGGCGAAGATCCGCCGCGCCCTCCCGCCGCTCAAGGAGCGCGCGCGGGAGAGCAACGCGATCGCGGTCCGGCTGCTGAGCAAGCCGGTCGTGGGCACCCGCGGCGCGGCATGAGCGGTCGCCAAGGTCGGAGGTTGCCCTGCCCCCTCTCGATCGTCCCAGCGAACCCGCTCTGATCACGCTGCCGCCGCGCGATGCGGCGCTCGCCGCCGAGACCGATGTGCTCGTGGTCGGCGGCGGTCCCGCCGGGCTCGGCGCGGCGATCGGCGCCGCCGACGCCGGCGTCCGGGTAATCCTCGCGGAGCGCTACGGCTTCCTCGGCGGCAACGCCACGGCGGCGCTGGTCATGCCGCTGATGTCGTTCCACACCCAGCGCGCCGCGTTCGAGCGGCCCGGCGGGGCCAGGCTGTTCCCGACCGACCACGGTCCGGGCGAGCCGGTCGTCGCGGGCGTGCTGGCCCGGCTCCTGCGCCGCCTGATCGGCGCGGGCGGCGCCATCGCGCCGGGGCCCGAGACCGGCTACGTCGTGCCGTTCGACCCCGAGCTTTTCAAGCTCGCGGCGCTCGAATTGCTCGACGAGGCGGGCGTGCGCTTCCTCTTCCACGCGCTCGCGAGCGGCGTGCTGGCCGACGGGCCGCTGCGCGGCGTCGTGTTCGAGACCAAGTCCGGCCCGGCCGTGATCCAGGCGCGGGCAATCGTCGACTGCACCGGCGACGGCGACGTCGCGGCGGCGGCCGGCGCCGGCTTCGAGGTCGGCCGCGACTTGGACGGGCTGGTGCAGCCGATGACCCTGATGTTTCGCATGGCGGAATTCGAGCGGGC
>DASUGG010000311.1:0-14716 GCA_036274135.1 Geminicoccaceae bacterium | reverse complement strand
TTGGCGCCGGTGATGCCGACGTCGGCCTCGAAGTAACGCTGCCGCAGCACCCGGCGCGCTTCGCCGAGCAGCGCCTCGGGCTCGTGCTGCGGCGGCGCGTGGTGGTGCTCGGCGAACAGCTGCGACACCTGGTCCTTGGTCATGTGGATCGCCGGCGCCAGGATATGGCTCGGCGTCTGGCCGGCGAGCTGCACGATGTACTCGCCGAGATCGGTCTCGACGCGGCGGATGCCGGCGGTCTCGAGCGCCTCGTTGAGGCCTATCTCCTCGGCGATCATGCTCTTGCTCTTGGTCACCGAGCGGGCGCCGGCCTCGCGGCAGAGGCGCAGCACGATCGCGCGCGCCTCGGCATCGTCCTGCGCCCAGTGCACCCGGCCGCCCCGCTCGACCACCTGCCGCTCGAAGGCCTCGAGATAGAGGTCGAGATGCGCCAGCGTGTGGTCCTTGATCGCCTTGGCGGCGTCGCGCAGCGCCTCGAACTCCGGCAGCCGCGCGGCGGCGTCGGCGCGCTTCTGCTGGAAGCCGGTGCGGGCGAGGCCCAGCGCCTGCTGCAGCGTCGCGTCGGCGAGCGCCCGGTGCGCGTTCTGCTTGAAGGCGAGCGAGGTCGGCTGCATGCGCCGCCTCTCAGCGCGCGGCCGCGATCGGCGGCGCGTCGAGCTCGCCGGCGAGCACTTCGGCGACGTGCCGCGCCTCGACCCTCGAGCCCTGGCGCTTCAGGCGGCCGGCGATGTTCATGAGGCAGCCGAGGTCGCCCGCGAGCACCAGCTCGGCGCCGGTCGCCTCGACGTCGGCGGCCTTGTCGCTCACCATCCTGGTCGAGATCTCCGGATATTTGACGCAGAAGGTGCCGCCGAAGCCGCAGCACACCTCGGCTTCGGACAGCTCGGCCAGTTGCAGCCCGCGCACGCTCGCGAGCAGCCGGCGCGGCTGGCGCTTCACGCCGAGCTCGCGCAGGCCCGAGCAGGCGTCGTGGTAGGTGACGCGCGCCGGCAGGCTCGCGTCGACCGCATCGACGCCACAGACGTCGGCAAGAAAGCTGATCAGATCGTATGTGCGCGCCGCGAGGTCACGCGCCGCGGCGCCCTCGGCGCTCGCCTCGTCGAACAGCAGAGGATAGTGCTTCTTCAGCATGCCGGCGCAGGAGCCGGACGGCGCGACGACGTAGTCGTAGCCGGCAAACGCGGCGATGGTGCGGCGCGCGATCGCGACGGTGTCGGCGCGGTCGCCCTGATTGTAGGCCGGCTGGCCGCAGCAGGTCTGGCGCGGCACGTCGACCCTGCAGCCGGCGCGCTCGAGCAGCTTCACCGCGGCGAAGCCGACCGACGGCCGGAACAGATCGATCAGGCAGGTGACGAACAGGGCGACGTGCGGCTGGCTCATGCGCGGGGCTCGAGGTTGGAACTGGTGCGAGTCTAGCGGTCGCGCGGCCCGCGGGCAAACCCGCGGCCGGCGCGCGGCGGCAGGCTCAGCTCGTCGGAATCGCCGCCTTGGGCAGGAGCACGACGTAGCGGCCCTCGCTGCGCATGCGGCCGGCGATCGCCTCGGCCCTCGCGCCGGTGCCCCAGAACACGTCGCCGCGCACCGGGCCCCTGATCGCGCCGCCACTGTCCTGCGCCACCATCAGCCGCCGCAGCGGCCCGTCGCCTTCCGGCCAGGGTGCGGTGGTCTCGAGCCATACCGGCGCGCCGAGCGGAATGTAGCGCGCGTCGACCGCGAGCGAGCGACCGGCGGTGAGCGGCACGCCCTGCGCGCCGATCGGCCCGTCGGCAGCGTCCAGCTCGGGCCGCTCGCGGAAGAACACGTACGAGTCGTTGCGCGCCATGATCGCGCCGGCCTGTTCGGGATGCGCGGCCAGCCAGTCGCGGATGCTCTGCAGCGAGACCTCGTCGATGGTCATCGCGCCGAGCGCCACGAGGTCGCGGCCGATCGCGTGGTAGCGATGGCCGTTCTGGCCGGCATAGCCGACCCGCATGCGCGTGCCGTCGTCGAGCTGAACCTGGCCGGAGCCCTGGACCTGCAGGAAGAACTTGTCGATCGGGTCGTCGACCCAGACCAGCTCGAGGTCGCGCCCCGCGAGCGCGCCGGCGTCGATCTCGGCGCGCGCGTAGTAGGGGACGAGCTGGCTGCCGTCGAGCCGCCCGGCGATCGTCTGGCCGGCGAGGTCGGGCTTGAAGCGGCCGAGATCGACCCGGACCAGGTCGTCGGGCGCGCGATAGAGCGGCACCGTATAGGGCCCGCCGTGGTGGCGCGAGCCGTGCAGCAGCGGCTCGTAGTAGCCGGTGAACAGGCCGAACGCCTGATCGCGGTCGCTGACCAGATAGGGCTGGAACCAGTCCTCGAAGAAGGCGCGCGCCTGCTCGGGCGCGGCGGGGCCGTTCGCGGCGGCGCAGGCGCCGCGCCAGGCTTCGATCGTCCCCGCGAGCGGCGCGATGGCGGGGTCGGACGCCAGGCGCTCGGTGGCGGGGCGCGCGGCGAAGCTGGCGCAGGAGCGGCGAAAGGCCACAAGCGCCGCGCCCGGATCGTCCAGCTGCCAGCCGTCGAGATCGGCGAACGAGACCGCCCGCAGCCGCGATTCCGGCGGGGCGGGCGCCGTCGGCGCCTCGGGTTCGGCGCCACCGCAGGCGACGAGCGCCAGCGGCAGCAGCAGCGCCGCGGCGCGCGACCGCCTCATACGGTGAAGGCGCCCATGGCGGGCCTGCCCGGCAAGGCCGCGCGGTCCACGCCGGCGCTCAGCTCGGGGTGCGGGTCTCGATCAGGGTCCAGTTGGGATCGCTGCTGCGCGTGTCGCGCTCGAAGGTCCAGATGTCGACCACCCGCTCGGCGGTGTTCGAATTGCCCTCGACCTCCCGGCCGTCCGCGTCGCGCACGACGTTGACCTGCTCGCTCGTGAAGCGCACCGAGACGCGCGCCATGTCGCCGTGCATGCCCGCATCGACCACCTCGGCCTGCTCGATCGCCATCAGCTGGGTGTCCAGCGTCTGGCCGTCGGCATGACGCTGATCGATGGCGCCGGCAAAGCCCGCGAACACTCCGTCGGCGAGCAGCGGGCGCAACGCGTCCTTGTCGCCGACCGCATAGGCGTGGACGATCATCTCGAACGCGGCGCGCGCGCCCCCGAGGAATTTGGTGAGATCGAAGCTCGCATCGGCGAGCCGGATCTGCGTCAGTCCCGCCTTCACGCCGCCCTCCGCCAGGTCGGCGATCGCGTCCGGCGGCGGCGTCGAGCGGTCGGGCAGCGCCACGACGTTGTCGCTCGCACCCTTGCCGTCGGCCGCGCCATTCGCGCGCGATGGACCCATGAATCCGCCCGTCCGGCGTCGCTCCTGACCTGTCCGCCGGCCGAGGACGCTGCGCAGGCGCAAGGCGATGAAGGCCGCGACCATGGCGAAGAACAGGATATCGATATAGGCAAAGCCGTCGGACATTCTGGCTCCGTCGACGCCCGGGTTGCAGCCACGGGCGAATTCGCGGATGGTGCCCGCAGGAGCAGCTGGCGCAAGCTACGAGTAGGACCCTCAACAATCATATAATGATGCTGTCGGAAAAACAAACCGCGCGGCGCGCCGGCCGGCCGTCAATCGGCCTGCTCCTGCCGGCCGGCTGCATCGCCGTGCCGCCGGCGGCGGCCGCGGTGCGGGTGGAGGTCGGCGGCGGGTCCGGGCGCGGCCCGACCTTCGCCCTGATCATTCTCGCCGCCGGTGGCGGGAGGTCGGGCCTGTGATCCTGGTGCGGCACGCCGAATCCGAGTGGAACTTTCACTACGGCCGCACCCGGATCGATCCCGGCATCCCCGACCCACCCTTGACCGGCGCCGGCCGCGCGCAGGCCGAGGAGCTCGCCGAGCTGATGGCCGCCGAGGGCGTTGCGCGGCTCATCTCGAGCCCGTACCGGCGCGCCCTCGAGACCGCCTCGATCATCGCCCGGCGCCTCGACCTCGCGATCGCCGTCGAGCCGCTGGTGCGCGAGCGCTGCGCCTTCTCGTGCGACATCGGCACGCCTCCGGCCCTGCTGCGCTCGCTCTGGCCCGCGCTCGATTTCGCGCATCTCGAGGAACAGTGGTGGGGCCAGGCCGAGGAGACCGTCGCGAGCGTCGTGGCGCGCGGCGCGGCGTTCCGCGCCAAGACGGCCGACCTGCCCGAGCGCGCGCGCACGGTCGTGATCACCCATTGGGGCTTCATCCGGGCGCTGACCGGCCACGAGCTGAGCAATGCCCGCTTCGTGCGGTTGCACGCCGATGCCGCTCCGACCGTCCATCCCATGCCCTGAGGAACGCGATTCATGGCCGAGAACGCTCCGAGCACGCCGGCGGGCGGCGCCCAGCCGCCGCGCCTGACCATCCTGAGCCAGTACATCAAGGACCTGTCCTTCGAGAACCCGCGTGCCCCCGCCAGCATGGAGCCGGGCAAGAGCCGGCCGGAGATCCAGATCCGGGTCGACACGCGGGCGCAGGATCTCGGCGGTGAGCGCTACGAGGTGACCTTCCAGCTGCATTGCGAGGCCAAGTCGGGCGACGATCCGGTGTTCATGGTCGAGCTGGTCTATGCCGGCCTGTTCACGCTGTCCAACGTGCCGCAGGAGAGCCTGCAGCCGTTGCTGCTGATCGAGTGCCCGCGGCTGCTGTTCCCGTTCGCCCGGCGGATCGTCGCGGACGTGACCCGCGACGGCGGCTTCCCGCCGCTGATGATCGACCCGATCGATTTCGTGGCGCTCTATCGTCGGCGCCAGGAGCAGGCGGCCGCGCCGCCGCCACCGGCGAATGGCGGCGAGACCCGCGTCTGAAGGAGGGCCGGCGACCTTGCGGCCGGCGCGGCGCGCGGCAGTCCCCGGCGGCCCTCAGGATCCGCCCTCGCACGAGGTCGCGCCGTCCTGCGCGGTCTCCTCGCCCAGCGGTGCGCCCTCGCAGCAGGCTGCGACCACCGTGCGGCAGCGCGGGCACCGGCCGTGGCCGTGCACCCAGAGCAGGGGACCGGCCCAGCCGCAGTTCGGGCAGGGCGGCGTCGGCACCGGTGCGGGCGCGCTGCGCGATGGCGTCATGCGTCTCATCTGGCCTTGCGTCGCCGGCGCGGCAGCCGTCATGCGAGCGGTGGTCTCATGAAGAGAGATCGGGTCGCCGCGCGATCGCAGGGCCGTTCGCGGGGCGGTAGGCCGTGGAGCGCAGGAATGGCTCGGCTGAGCCGTCTGCTGGTGGTCCTGCTCCTCCTGTCCCTGATGCGGGGCGGCGCCGCGCAGACCCCGGAGGTGCCGTGGCATCCGCTTGCGCATGCCTATCGCTCGGCGGTCTTTCTGATCAACCTGCAGCCGACCGACTGGTCGCTGGTCGAGCGCACGTTCACGACGCCGGCGGGGCCGAACGCGCCCGGTCCCGCCGCCCGGCAGTATCTCGTCGAGTTCGATCAGGCCGCCGGGACGGCGCACTGGCCGGCGATCGGGCAGGCGATCGCGACCGAGGACCGTGACGCCCTGTTCCGGGCGGCGACCCGCGCCGTCTCGGAGGCGATTCGCTATCACCTCGCCGAGGCGGCCAGGCAGCTCGACGATCCCGACGCCGCGACCCGCCTGCTCGCCGAGGCGCGGGCGCTCTACCGCAGCTTCGCCGACTTCATCCAGGAAGCCGATCCGTCCGGCTTTCGCGATCTCGGGCTGGCATGGCTCGACCTCGCCTCGAGCGTCGGCCGCCCCGGGATCGTCGGGGACGCCGCCAAACCCGCCGACGAGGTCGCCTTCGGCGCGGCGCGCGGCGTGATCGGCAGCTATCTGATGGCCAACTACGAGCCCGACGCGCCGGCGCCGCGCGCCACCTACGCGCCGATCCCCGAGCGCGGACTCGCGGCCGACGCCGATGGCGACGTCAGGCCCTGGCTGCCGCCCGGCAGCGTTCTCGCCGACCAGGAGCCGCTGCCGCGGCCGGCGCTGCGGTTCCAGCGGCTCGGCATCGACGAGCGGGATCTGTTCCTCGTCGCGTTCGGCGACCTGCTGTTCGCCTCGCCGCAGATTCTCGGCGAGCCGGCCCGCTCGCTCGGGCTGGCATGCGCGACCTGCCACAATCGCGGCGACATCAACCAGCGCTTCTTCATCCCGGGCCTCAGCTCGCACCCCGGCACGGTCGACGTCGACAGCGGCTTCTTCAACCCCCGCGCCAACGACCGGCGCGACGATCCGCTCGACATCGCGAGCCTGCGCGGCATCCGCTTCACCGGACCCTATGGCCGGGACGGCCGCTTCGCCAGCCTGCGCGACCTGATCCGCGACGTCATCGTCAACCAGTTCGGCGGGCCGGAGCCGAGCCCGCTGGTGCTGGACGCGCTGGTCGCCTACCTGCTCGAGCTCGATTTCCTGCCGACGCCCTATCTCGATTTCGCCGGCAGGCTGACCGACCTGGCGCCGCCGGCGGCCAAACGCGGCGAGGCGCTGTTCCGGCGCCCCTTCGCGCAGATGGGCGACCGCTCCTGCGCGAGCTGCCATCTGCCCGATTCGTATTTCACCGACCATCGCGTGCACACCATCGGCTCGGGCGGGCCGGCCGGCGACGCCTTCGACACGCCGACCCTGCTCAACGCCAGCTACACCGCGCCCTATTTCCACGACGGCTCGCTCGCGACCCTGGGCGACGTGGTGGCGTGGTTCGACAACCGCTTCGGCCTCGGCCTGAGCGACGGGCAGCGCGCCGACCTCACCGCCTATCTCGAGGTCGTCGGCACCGGCGAGCAGCCCTACCAGAACTTCGACCAGGCGAGCACGCCGCTGCGGCCGACCTCGGACGAGCTCGCCGTGTTCCTCAGCACACTCGACACGCTGATCCCGGCGCGCGACCAGGTCGCCGCCGATCTGGTGCTGCGCACCGTCGCCGCCGATCTCACGGCCGATGCCGGCGCGATGACCAACCGCACCGGGTTGGCCAAGGCGCACGAGCTGGCCGATCGCCTGTGGCAGCTGCGCGATGCGATCGCCGGCGGCAACTGGGAGCTCGCGCAGAGCCTGTGGCGGGACTACCGGGGGCGCGAGCAGGAATACTGGTCGGAGCTGCCCTGACGTCCGCCCGCCGCGGCGTCGCGGGCGCGCCGGCCGCCCCGCCCGACCGGCCGTGCGCCGAAGGCGGCGCGGGCCCGGACGCTCACTCGCGATCGCGCAGGGAGACGATCGGCTGCACGAAGTTCGGCCCCTGGTCCCACGGGAACAGGATCCAGGTGTCCTGGCTCACCTCGGTGACGTAGGTGTCCACGACCGACCGGCCGGCGGGCTTGGCATAGACGGTGGCGAAATGCGCCTTCGGCAGCATCTCGCGCACGATCCGCCCGGTGCGGCCGGTATCCACGAGGTCGTCGACGATCAGCCAGCCCTCGCCCGTGCCTTCGATGCCCTTCAGGATCTCGGGCGCGCGCGGCCGCTGCTCGTCGTAGGACGAGATGCAGATCGTGTCGATCAGGCGGATCTCGAGCTCGCGGGCCACGATCTGCGCCGGCACGAGCCCGCCGCGTGCGACGGCGACGATTCCCTGCCATGGGCTGCGCTCGGCGAGCCGCCACGACAGGGCTCTGGCATCGCGGTGCATCTCCTCCCAGGACACCGGGAAGTAGCGGCGGACGCCTTCGCTCAAGGCAGGTCTCCCCTTGTTCGGCGTGGCGGGATATGGCCGCGCCGAATCCCGCCCTGTCAAGGGCTTCGCCCATATCTGGCGGGTCGGGCACGCGGCCGGCGCGCTGTACAACAGGGCAAAGCTCGCCTAGGTTTCCCGCCAGCCGGCGCGCGCTCTCGTGACGCGCGGCGCCGAGGGAGCGGCGTGCTCAAACGTATCGGAACGCTGCGCCTCTCCGGGCACCCTGAGCGGACCGTTGGCGATGGCAGAAGATCCGGACGATCTGCCGCGGACACCGACCTCCAAGCCGCCCGACCTCGCGACCTGGTCGGTGGAGGAGGTCGAAGCGTATATCGCGCGGCTCGAGGCCGAGATCGCGCGGGCGCATGCGGCGATCCAGTCGAAACGGTCGATCCGCGGCGCCGCCGAGTCGCTGTTCAAGAAGCGCTGACCGTCTGCGGCGGCGGGGGCTCAGCGCAGCGGTCGAGATAATCGAGCAGCGGGGCCCGGATCGAGACCAGGTTCTTGTAGGAGGCCATGTCGTCCGGCATCTCGCGCACCCGTGCGGCCAGCGCACGCGCCGCCGCGGCGTCGGCCACGACCTCGGCGAGCGGCCGCAGATAGGTGCGGATGCCGAACACCACGTCGCCGCAGCCGGGCAGGCGCTGCAGGGTCTGGCGCTCGACCCGCAGCCAGAGCTGCTCGCCGGCCCGCTCGGCCTCGATCGTGCGCGGCCGCCGGCGCAACTCGGGGGGCCGGAACAGCGCGGGCGTCTCCTGCAGGCTCCAGTTGGCCCGCCAGACCGGGCGCCGGGCCTGCAGCGAGGCGAAGAAGCGGTCGACCGGGCGGGCGAGGCGCGCATCGAAGCCCGGCACCGGCTCGTGGATCACGTCGAGCGGCCGGCCGAGCTTGTCGGCAAGCCGCCAGTGCGCCGGGAAGCACAGCACCGCCGCCGTCAGCCGATAGCCGTCCGGGCCTTTCTGCATCAGGCAGAAATCCTCCTGGACCATGCGGCCGAGCGCCATGAGGGGCTCGTCGGGCTTGCTCGCGAAGCGCTCGCCGCTCGCCCGGTCGACCAGCTCGGCGCCCTCGCGCCGCCAGCGGTCGGCAAAGCACTCCGGCAGGTGGGCAAGGACCAGCGCGAACAGCTCGCGCTGCCCCGGCATGCTCTCGGGCAGGGCGGCGACCACCTCGGCCGGCCGCTCGGCCAGCAGCCGGCGGCGCTCGGCCATCTGCCACGCGGCATCGGGCCCGACCTCGAGCCAGTCGTCGGGCGAGAGCGCATGCAGGCCCATGGCGAGGCGGTAGGGGCCGTCGAGGAAGCTGTAGGGCGGCATGCCACCTTGCTTCCGCAGATCGGCCCGGCGGTCAAGGGCCGTTGATTCGGCGCCGGCCGCTCACTACAACAGGCCGGTCGGGGCGTGGCGCAGCCTGGTAGCGCATCTGCTTTGGGAGCAGAGGGTCGTCTGTTCGAATCAGACCGCCCCGACCAACAGCATCCAGCACCAGGGAAAACTTGTCGAAGCCGCTCTGCCTGTCGGCGCGGCCTTGACGCCGCGCCGCCCGTGGTGTGGTATCGGATTTAACGTCGCCAGCGGTCTCAAGGCCGCGATCAAACCAGGGGGACACACCATGCGGGTCGGCGTGGTCGCGCAGTCTTGGCTTGCGGCAGCTATCGGGCTGGGGCTGCTGGCAGGTCCGGTCGTGGCGCAGGTCCCGGAAGGGGCCGCGCTCGGGACCCAGGAGGATCACCCGACCATCACCCTGCCGGAACCGTCGCCGCACTGGGTCTATGTCCTCGAGCCGGTGTTCCCGTACCTGGTCTCCTCCAAGGTCTGGATCCTCGACGGCGACACCCTCGACTTCGTCGGCATGGCGAGCGCCGGCTACATGGCGAACCTCGTGCTGAGCCACGACAAGAGCGCCTTCTACATCGCCGAGACCTACTGGGATCGCGGCACGCGCGGCAATCGCGTCGACGTGGTCACGTTGTACGATCCGCGCACGCTCGAGGTGACCGGCGAGGTGCTGCTGCCGGAAGGGCGCTTCCTCATCGTGCCGAAGAAGTACAACGCGCAGCTGACCACCGACGGCCGGTACCTTTTGTCCTTCAACATGGACCCGTCGTTCGGCCTCAGCGTCGTCGACGTCAAGGACAAGAAGTACATCGGCGAGATCGAGACCGGCGGCTGCAGCCTCGCCTATCCGACCGGACCCACGAGCTTCGCCTCGATCTGCCCGGACGGCTCGTTCGCGCATGTGACCTTCGACGCCAGCGGCCAGGCCGAGATCACGAACACCGATCCGTTCTTCGATTCCGAGAAGGATCCGGTGTTCGAGCATGCCGCCATGTACCGGCCGGACAAGAAGGCGTACTTCGTCTCCTACGAGGGCTGGGTCTACCCGGTCGCGCTCGACGGCATGCCGCAGGTCGGCGAGCGCTGGAAGCTCCAGGGCGACGACGCGGAGCTGGCCGGCTGGCGACCCGGCGGCTGGCAGCTCACCGCCTACCACGCGCCCACGGACCGCCTGTTCGTGGTGATGCATGAGGGCGGGCCATGGACTCACAAGCAGGCGGGCGAGGAGGTCTGGGTGTTCGATGCCACCAGCCACGAGCTGCTCGAGCGCGTGCCGCTCGAGGAGCACTCGATCTCCATCACGGTCAGCGAGGACGACCAGCCGCTGCTGTTCGCCCTGACCGAGACGGCGACCGTGCAGGTCTACGACGCGACGAGCTTCGAGCACAAAGGCAACAAGGAGGGCATCGGCATCTCGCCCTACCTGCTCTACACCTTCGGCGAATGAGCGCATGACGGTCGATCCCGCCTTCCCGATGCTCGCGCTGCTGCTGCTGGCTGCGGTGTTCGCGGCCGCCGCGGCCGCGAAGCTGAGGGACCTCGAGGCGTTCCGGGGCGTGGTCGAGCAGTACCGGCTGCTGCCGGAGCCGCTGGTCGCGCCCTTCGCCTACGCCCTGCCCTTCGTCGAGCTGCTGGGGGCGTTCGGCCTCCTGCTGCCGGCGACCCGCGCCGCGGCCGCCCTGCTGCTGGTCCTGCTGCTGCTGGCCTTCGCGGCGGCGATGGCGATCAACCTCGCGCGCGGCCGCAGCGACATCGACTGCGGCTGCTTCATCGGCGTCCGCAGGCAGCGCATCGGCTGGGCGCTGGTGGCGCGCAACCTGTTTCTGGCGGGCTTCGGCCTGACGCTGCTGGTCGCGGCAACGGCGCGGCCCCTGTCGGCGCTCGACTGGTTCACGATCGTCGCGGGCGCCGCCAGCCTGATCCTGCTGTACGAGGCCATCGGGCGGCTGTTCGGCTTCGCGCCGGCCGCCGCGGCACGGGCCGGCTGAGCGATGGAACCGCTGCTCGTCTCGCAGATCGTCCTGTGGATCGTCGTGGTGATCCTGGCGCTGGCGGTGGCAGCGCTCGCCCGGCAGATCGGCGTGCTGCACGAGCGGGTGGCGCCGCTCGGCGCGCTCAGCACCAAGACCGCGATGGAGGTCGGCCAGCCGGCGCCGCAGTTCGACGTGATCGATCTCGCCGGCCGGCCGGTGCACATCGGCGGCGCGAGCCCGGACGGGCGCAGCCAGTTCCTGCTGTTCGTCTCGCCGAGCTGTCCCATGTGCAAGAAGCTGCTGCCGGTCGCGCGGTCCTTCGCGCGCAGCGAGCGGCGCGACATGGCGCTCGTGCTCATGGGCGACGGCGACCGGCCCTCGCACGAAGCCCTGATCGCCGAGCACCGGCTGGACGGCGTGCCGTTTGCGCTGGCGCCGATCGTCGGCATCAATCTTGGCATCGGCCGGCTGCCGCATGCGGTGCTGATCGATGCCGGCGGCGTCATTCGCTCGAAGGGCATCGTCAACAGCCGTGAGCACCTGGAGAGCCTGCTAGTGGCGCAGGAGACCGGCTACGCTTCGATGCAGGACTATCTGCGGGGCAACGCCCCCGGCACGGCCGACGCCGTGCCGCCGCAGGACGGGAGGAGGATCTCAGCATGATGCTCGATGCGTTCGATCGCATGATGGAGAGCGCGAGCCGCCAGATCGCGCAGCGCAGCTCCAGACGCAGCGTCCTGGCGAGGCTCGGGACCGCGCTGATCGGGGGCGCGCTGCTGCCGATCCTGCCGGTCGACCGGTCGGGCCGCATGAAGCTCGCGCATGCCGACGAGTTCGCGAAGACCGCCCAGACGACCGATCCGACCGCCTGCAACTACTGGCGGAACTGCTCCTCGGACGGCTATCTGTGCTCGTGCTGCGGCGGCACCTACAACCAGTGCCCGCCGGGCTCGATCGCCTCGCCGACCTCGTGGATCGCGACCTGCATCAATCCGGACGACAATCAGGCCTATCTGATCGCGTACCAGGACTGCTGCGGCAAGGACAGCTGCGGCCAGTGCGCCTGCCTCGGCACCGAGGGCGAGATGCCGAGCTATCGGCCCGAGCTGAACAACGATATCGTCTGGTGCTTCGGCGCGCCGTCGATGGTCTATCACTGCTCGAGCCAGGTGGTCATCGGCAAGGCGTGATGCGAACGGCCGCCGCCATCGGCCTGTGGCTGGCAGCGAGCTGGCCGGCCTTTGCGGCGGATTATCAGCCGGGCGCGCCGCTCGAGACCGTCGCCGGCGCGCGCGCCGACTTCACGTTCCGCTGCAAGGGCTGTCACGGCTTCGCGGGCCAGGGGACACCCGGGCACGTGCCGCGCCTCGACGGCTTCGTCGGCTTCTACACCCAGGCCGACGGCGGTCGCGATTACCTGATGCGGGTGCCGGGCGTCGCACGCGCCAAGCTCGACGACCCGCGCCTCGCGGCGGTGCTGAACTGGATGCTGGCGACCTATGGCGGCGACGCGGTCGCGCCGGACTTCGCGCCCTACACGGCGGCCGAGGTCGGCGCGGCGCGCCGGCGGCCGCTCAGCACCACGCTGGCGGAAACCCGCGCACGGCTGATCGGTGAGCTGCGCGCGCGCGGCGTCATCGCCGCCGATGCCGACGCCGGCCTGCCGCTCGCGCGTCTCGCCGAGAACAGCACGGATCAGCCGGCCCGGCAGATCGACGAGCCGTAGTCGAAGGAAGGCGTGGCCGCGCGCCCGCCGTCGCCGACCTCGATGATCCCCATCATGCCGGCGTCGCCGTGCTCGGCGATGTGGCAGTGGAAGACGCTCTTGCCGGCGACGTCCCGGAACGGGATCAGGATCTCCACCTGCTCGCCCGGCCGCAGGTTGATCGTGTCGCGCCAGCCCGGATCGGTCGACGCCTCGCCGCCCCGCCGCCAGACCTGGAAGGGCCAGGTGTGCAGGTGGAACACGTGGTCCTGCGTGTCGACGTTGGTGATCTGCCAGAGCTCGAGATCGCCCAGGCGAGCTTCGATCGGCGCAAGCTGCTCCTGGCCGTCGGGGGCGAGAAAGGCCATCGCCATCTTGAAGCTGCGGCGGACCAAGGCGTCGCGCGCGTCGAGCCGCTCGACCGCCGTAAGCCGCGCCGGGACCACCGGCCGCGTCGCTGGCCCCTGCCGGCGCAGGCTGAACAGGGGCTCGGGGCGTGAAGGCTCGCGCTGAGCGCCACGATTGTAGGGCTTGTGCAGCAGCTCGATCGGCTCGTCGCCCTCGAGCGCCAGCAGCAGGTCGAGACGCTGGGCCGGCGTCAGCAGGACCTCGGGCAGCGGGCGCGGCGCTTCGAGCAGATGCCCGTCATGCGCGATCACCTGCAGCGGCGCGCCGTCCGCGCGGGCCAGCAGCAGCATGCGCGCGTTGCAGGCATTGATCAGGCGAAGGCGCACCAGCGGAGCCTTGGCGTGGAGCTGCGGTCGGAGCTGGCCGTTGGCGAGGACCAGCCGGCCGCTCTTGCCGCGCGCCCAGTCGGCCATGTGATGCGGCTCCGGCCGGCCGTCGATGACGCTGATGTCCTTGATCAGCACGACCTGCTCCTCGATGCCCGCGAGCGCCTCGGGCGGCGCCGCCGGGTCGATCAGCAGCGGGCCGGCGAGACCTTGCCAGAGCTGCGCCGCCAGCCGGCCGTGGCGGTGCGGATGGTACCAGAAGGTGCCGCCCCAGCCCTCCGGCACGGTCAGCTCGTAGGCGAAGGATTCTCCCGGCGGCACCTCGAGAAAGACGTTGTCGTGGTTGTCCGCCGGCGAGACGTGTAGCCCGTGGAAGTGCAGATTGGTGGGCTCCGTGAGGCGGTTGGTCAGCCGCACCCGCAGGGTCTGACCTTCGCGCACGCGCAGCAGCGGCCCCGGGAAGAGGCCGTTGTAGGTGAGCAGCCGGGCGGGTTCGCCGAAGAGATCGATCACGGCCTCGCGCGCCTCGAGATCGACCTCGACCGATGCCGGCGAGAGCGCCGCGAGCACGCCGCGCGAGGCGGCCATGCCGCAGCCCGTCGCCGCGCACGCCTGCAGGAAGCGCCGCCGGTTCAGTGAGCCGTCCGTCGTCCGAGACATGCCTCACCCTATCATCTGCGGCGACGGCGAGGCTACCGCCTGGGCCGGGTGCCTGCGGAGGTGAGGCAACCCGCCGCGGAGGGGTGGCGAGATGGCGCTCAGGGATGACGGCGCGTCGCGAAGTCGTGGTAGCGTCCGGCGAGGCCGAGCGTCGCCAGAAGCGTCCAGAGGATGCGCGCGAAGAACCTGCGCAGACGGGGCCCGATGCGGAACCCGGATCGCCAGATCAGATCGGCGCGGCTCGGCGTTGCCATGACTGCTGCTCCCCGCCGTTGAGGTCGCTGTCCGTCCCGCTCAAGCTGGCCCATCCTGCCAGATCTCGGTTTCCGAAGCGTGTCCCGGGCGGACGCTTTGGATTGCAAGCGTGTTGGGCCTGACACGTTCTTGACACCTCCGGGGCGTCCCGCTACTGGCACCTGCTCGGCCCGACCGGTGCCGTCCTCCACAACTGGTAGATCCGTCGATGGGCGTGTTCGACGTGGCCTCGCCCCTGTTTGCCTGGGTCGACGGCCTGATGTCCCCTTGGCTGCCGGACGTGGTCCGGCTGGTTCTGTGGGCCGTGGTCGCCGGGGTCGTCTCGATGGCGCTTTACCGCCTGGCCTCCAACCAGGCGAAGCTCGCGGCGATCAAGGCCGAGATGGCGACCCTGCGCCAGCAGCTCGCCACGTTCGACGGTCCGTTTTCGGAGATGTGGAGCCTGACCGTCCGCAATC
>DASUGG010000310.1:0-6645 GCA_036274135.1 Geminicoccaceae bacterium | reverse complement strand
ATCGTGCTGACCGGCGACGCGCGCGCGTTCGCCGCCGGCGCCGATCTGCGAGAGTTCGTCGATGCCGGCGCGATCGAGATCCTGCGGCGGCGCGCCGAGCGCTACTGGAGCACGATCGCGCGCACGCCGCAGCCGGTGATCGCCGCGATCACCGGCCATGCGCTCGGCGGCGGCCTGGAGCTCGCGATGTGCTGCGACATCATCGTCGCCGGCGAGGGCGCGCAGCTCGGCCAGCCGGAGGTGCGGGTCGGCATCATGCCGGGTGCTGGCGGCACGCAGCGTCTCGTGCGCGCCGTCGGCAAGTTCCACGCCATGCGGATCTGTCTCACCGGCCGGCCGGTCGCCGCCGCCGAGGCGTATCGCATGGGTCTCGTGAGCCAGGTCGTGCCCGATGCCGAGGTCGTGCCGGCGGCGCTCGAAATCGCGCGCGATCTGGCGCGGCTGCCGCCGCTCGCGGTGATGCAGATCAAGGAGACGATTCTCGCCGGGCAGGACGCCGGCCTGGAGGCCGGGCTGACGCTCGAGCGCAAGGCTTTCCAGCTGCTGTTCGCGAGCGCCGACAAGCGCGAGGGCATGCAGGCCTTCCTCGAGAAACGGCCGCCCCGCTTCAAGGGCGAATGACGGGGCGCCGAAGATCCATCCGCCGCCATCCCTGCCGCATGGACGGATGTGCGCCCGACGCCCTTTCCAGGATTTGCCGAATTGCCGGGTGCTGGTGCCCAGGGGCGGAATCGAACCACCGACACGCGGATTTTCAGTCCGCTGCTCTACCGACTGAGCTACCTGGGCCCGAAGGGTGCGCGAGGTTTATAGGGACGGCTTTGCGCCCTGTCCAGAGAGCCTTCGCGCGACGGGCGCCTCTCAGGTAAGCGACGGATCGACCTGCAGGATCACCTTGCCGGTGTTGGCGTTGGCGGCGATCAGCTCGTGCGCGCGCCGCGCCTCGGCCAGCGGCAGCACTTCGTGGATCACCGGCTTGAGCTCGCCGCGCGCGAAGCGCTCCAGCGCCGCCTCGCGGAACGCCGCGGTGATCCGGGCCTTCTCGGCGATCGGCCGGGCGCGCAGCACCGAGCCGATGATCCGCTGCCGCTTGACCATCATCCGGCCGATGTTGAGTTCGGCCTTGCCGCCGCCCAACAGCCCGATGATCACGAGCCGGCCGTAGATGGCCAGGGAGCGCAGGTTCGGCTCGAGATAGGCGGCGCCGATGTGGTCGAGGATGACGTCGGCACCGCGACCCTCGGTCAGTGCCAGCACCCGCTCGGCGAAATTCTCCTGCTTGTACAGGATGACGTGGTCGGCGCCGAGCTTCCTGCAGGTCTCCGCCTTGCGCTCGTCGCCGACAGTCACGATCACGCGCGAGGGCCCCAGCGCCTTGGCGAGCTGGATCGCGGCGGTGCCGACCCCCGACGCCCCGCCATGCACCAGCAGGGTCTCGCCGGGCGCGAGCGCGGCCTCGCGGAACACGTTCAGCCACGCCGTGATGAATACCTCGCTGATGCCGGCGGCGCGCACCAGGTCGATGCCATCGGGCACCGGCATCAGCGTGCCGGCCGCCGCTGTCGCGTACTCGGCATAGCCGCCACCGCCGACCAGGCTCATCACCCGGTCGCCGATCCGCCAGCCCTCCACGCCCTCGCCCAGCGCCTCGACCAAGCCCGCGACCTCGAGGCCCAGCAACTCGCTCTCGCCGGGCGGCGGCGGGTAGTTGCCGCCGCGCTGCTGCAGGTCAGCGCGGTTGACGCTGGTCGCGGCGACGCGGATCAGCACCTGGCCCGGTCCCGGCCGCGGCCGCGGCACCTCGCCCAGCCGCATGACCTCCGGCCCGCCGAAGCCGTCCAGCACCACCGCACGCATGCCAGCTTCCGTCATGATCCTCTCCGTCACACGCAGCGCCCGCCGTCCACCTCGAGCGCCGTCCCGGTCAAGAAGGCGGCGCGATCGGACGCCAGATACAGCGCCGCGCCGGCGATGTCCTCGGGCCGGCTCATGCGCCCGAGCGGAATCGTCGCGACGAACCTGGCGCGCAGCTCCGGCGTGTCGCCGCCCATGAAGGCCGAGGTGAGGCCGGTCTCGCCGATCACCGGGCAGATCGCGTTGACCCGGATGTTGTCGGGCGCCAGCTCGACCGCCATCGACTTCGAGATCGTCACCACCGCGCCCTTGCTGCCGTTGTACCAGGTGAGGCCCGGGCGCGGCCGCAGGCCCGCGGTCGAGGCGATGTTGATGATGCTGCCGCCGCCCTGCCGGCGCATGACCGGCACCGCGCACAGCGCGCTCCAGTAGATCGACTTGACGTTGACCGCGAAGACGCGATCGAAGGTCGCCTCGTCGACCTCGAGCATCGGGCCGTTGCGATGGGTCGTGCCGGCGTTGTTGATCACGACGTCGAGGCGGCCGAAGGCGGCGAGCGTCTCGTCCACCATGCGCTGGAAATCGGCCCTGAGGCTCACGTCGCCGACGCAGGCGAGGGCCTCGCCGCCGGCGGCGCCGATCGCGTCCGTCACGCGCCGCGCCTGCTGTCCGGCCAGGTCGGCGACCAGGACCTTCGCGCCCTCCGCCGCGAACAGCTTGGCAATCCCCTCGCCGAAGCCGGAGCCGGCGCCGGTCACGATCGCGACCTTTCCTGCCAGGGTCATTGCACGTCCTCCCGCTCCTCGACTGCGATCAATGCGCGAGCCGGCCGCGCCGGTCAAGCGCGCAGCCGACGCCGCGACTGGTCCCGGCCATTGCTGGCGGACGGCGATCGACCATCGACGTCTTATCGTTGATTTCGAGTGATCTTGCGGTTTAACGGAATGTTATGAGCTTCGCGACATTCTCGACGAATCGCGACCATGCCGACGCCGCAGCCGACGCTCGCCGTTTGCCGCCCATGCGCCGAGGAGACTTCGCCGATGCACGTCGTCGCGCTCTGTTCCCAGAAAGGCGGATCCGGCAAGACCACGCTGTCGGGCCATCTGGGCGTCCGGGCCGAGCTCGCTGGCGCCGGCCCGGTGGCCCTGATCGACACCGATCCGCAGGGCTCCCTCGCCGCTTGGTGGAACGCGCGCCGCAGCGACCTGCCGGCCTTCATCGCCACCAGCCTGACCCAGCTGCCGGCCGATGTCGACCGCCTGCGCCAGGAAGGTTTCGGGCTCGTGGTGATCGACACGCCGCCGGCGATCAACATGGCGATCCAGCGGGTCATCAACGTCGCCGACATGGTGCTGATTCCGACCCGCCCCAGCCCGCACGACCTGCGCGCCGTGGCCGGCACGGTCGAGATGGTCGAGCGCGCCCATTGCGCCATGGTGTTCGTGCTGAACGGCGCCAACGTCCGGGCCAGGATCACCGCCGACGCGGTCGTCGCGCTGTCGCAGCACGGCACCGTCGCGCCGACCTTCGTGCAGCAGCGGGGCGACTACGCCAGCTCGATGATCGACGGCCGCACGGCGCAGGAGCTGGCGCCTTCGGGACGCTCGGCCAAGGAGATCGGGCAGCTGTGGGACTACCTCGCCGGCCAGCTGGAGAAGCAGGCGCGGCGACGCGCGGTCGTCCAACCGATCGGCACCGGCTTCGGCCGGCGCGCCGCCATGGAGGAGCACCTGCGATGATGCCGGCACGCCTGACCAGCAGCCTGCTCGTGCGCAAAGGCCAGGCGAGGCCGAGCGGCGACGGCCCGTCCTGCGCCGTGCAGGCGCTGCCGGTGAGCAGGTCGCTCACGCGCCCCGCCGCGACGCGCGGGCCGGTGGCGGAGATCCTCGTGCCCGTCCGCCTGCCCGTGCCGGCGACCGCCGGATCGGGCCGCTCGGGTCGCGACCAGGGCGTCAGCCTGGCGGTGCGCATCGACCGGGCGATGCACCGGCGGCTGCGGGTGCTGGCGGCACTGCAGGGGCGCACCAATCAGGACATCGTGCGCCGCGCGCTCGACGCCTATCTCGACGCGTTTGCCGGCGGCTGCGCCTGCGTCAGGGATCGCGGGCCCAGGACCTGAGGCTCCGCCGCCTGGGTTCACCGGTTGGTAACCTCGAGCTGCCAGCGTGCATGAACCCAGGCCGGCGCCTGGCGCGCGGCACGCTCCGCCGCACGGAGGTCGCCGAGCGCCGCTGGAGGAACCGCGGCCGCCGCGCAGATGAGCAATCTCGAACTCGAGCCCGACCTGACGATCCCGCCTGCCCGCCCGCCGCTGCCGATGGCGGCGGACGTGCTGCTGCTCGGCCCCGGCGCCGAGGGGCACCTCGCGGGCTTCGATACCGTGCTGGCGCCCGCCGGCTATCGGGTCCGGGCCTGCGCCAGCATCCAGCAGGCGATCCGGCTGCTCGCCCGGGTCGATCCGTGCGCCGGCCTCCTGTGCCTGAACGCCGGCCACGAGCCGCCGATCGCCGAGCTCGAGGCGCTGCTCGGCGCCAGGCCCGGCCTGCGCATCATCGCGCTGGTCGAGGCGAGCGACACGGCGCAGGCGCAGCTGGCACCGCTGATCCAGCGCGAGCTGATCTACGACTACCACACCCTGCCGCTCGATCTGGACCGCCTGCTGGTGACGCTCGGCCACATCAACGGCCTGGTGACGATCGAGCGCGCGGCGGGCGGCCGGGCGCGGCCGCAGCCGGGCCACGGCACCGCCATGGTGGGCACCAGCCCGGCGATGCTGGCGGTCAACGCCGCGATCGAGAAGATCGCCCGCTCGGACGCCTCGGCCCTGATCCAGGGCGAGAGCGGCACCGGCAAGGAGCTGGTGGCGCGCGCGATCCACGACCGCTCGGCGCGCGCCGCGGGCCCCTTCGTGGCGCTCAACTGCGCCGCCCTGCCACCGAGCCTGATCGGCTCCGAGCTGTTCGGCCACGAGAAGGGCGCGTTCACCGGCGCGATGATGCGCAAGATCGGCCGGATCGAGGCGGCCAACGGCGGCAGCCTGTTCCTCGACGAGATCGGCGACCTGCCGCTCGAGCTGCAGGGGCACTTCCTGCGCTTCCTGCAGGAGCGCACGATCGACCGGATCGGCGGCACGCGGCCGATCGAGCTCGACGTGCGGGTGATCGCCGCGACCAACATAGACCTCGCCAAGGCGCAGGCGCAGGGCCGCTTCCGCGAGGATCTGTTCTATCGCATCAACGTCCTGGCGCTCGAGCTGCCGCCGCTCAGCCAGCGCGGCGAGGACATCGAGCTGCTGGCACGGTACTATCTCGAGCGGTTCGCGCGCCAGCTGCGCCGGCCGATGCTCGGCTTTCGCGACAGCGCGCTACGCGCCATGCGCGCCTACAGCTGGCCGGGCAATGTGCGCGAGCTGATCAGCTGCACCCAGCGGGCGGCGGTGATGGCCGAAGGCAGGTGGGTCACGGTCGCCGACCTCGGCCTGGAGGGCGTCGAGGCGTCCCAGGACCAGCCGACGCTGCGCGAAGCGCGCTGCGAGCTCGAGCGGCGGATGGTGCGCGAGGCGCTCGTCCAGACGGGCAACAACGTGCAGGCCGCGGCGCGCCGGCTCGGCGTCTCGCGCATGACCCTCTACCGTCTGCTCGAGCGCTACGATGCAGGCGAGCAGCGGCCGGCTGTCAAGCCGGCCGCTGCCGGGCACCTCGCGTAGCAGGGTCCACGGTCAGGATCAGTTCCGGCCGCGGTGGTGGTCGCGGTCCTTGTGGCCCTTGCCGTGACCCTTGTCATGGTCCTTGTGGCCCTTGCCGTGACCCTTGTGGTGGTCGCGGTCCTTTCCATGGTCCTTGCCGTGGCCTTTGCCATGGCCCTTGCCGTGGTCGTGGTCGCCGTGGTGGCCGCCGTGCCCGTGCCCGTGCCCGTGCCCGTGCCCATGCCCGTGACCGCCGCCATCGTCGCCGGGGCCGCCGCCGGCGCCGCCGCCGCCCTGCGGCGCGGCGCTGAACCCTCTGAACTCACTGCCGTTGCCGTCGCTGCTATCGACGCGGCAACCACCATCGACGCCGAAGGCGCAGACCCCGCCCGGCGTCTGCGCCTGCGCGCCGCTAGCGCTCAGCATCATCAACGAAACCAGCGAAGCAGCCGCCGCTACGCCAAGATACCTGACCCTCATGTTCGTCGCCCCAATGACTGGTCCGAAGTCCGACCCTCGGCTCGGCTGTCGTTCGATCGCGATGCGCCGGCCGCACAGGCGCACCAGCGCAAGGACCGTGCCAGGTTTGATAACCTGTTGATTTTCCGAGATAAGATGAATCAGGGCAGGATCTGCGCCCGGCTCGCGCCGGTGCGAGGCGTCGCAGGTCTGAGACAGCAGGCGAGAAGCGGGATGGGCCGCGACCGGCACGATCGAGGGCGGCCGGCCGATCCGCGCCGGGCGGCGGGCCGGCGCGGGCACGCAGCCCGGACATTTCACGGCGTCGCCGCGGCCTAGCGACACGGCGGCAAGCGTCGCGGGTGCATCGCGGAACTGTCACATCGCTGCGACAGCCGCTATCGGGACATGCGCTCCCCGCCCGGCGACCGGCATGCCGGCCGCGCGCTTCGTGCCTCTGTCACAAGGCTGCTACAACCGGCGTCGGCGCGCCGGGGTCAGTCGGCGGCCATCGCGGCGTCGAGGTGCTCGCGCTCCCAGTCGGTGATGTAGTCGCGGGTCAGCGGCACCGCGTCCTGCCGCCTGGCGAGCTGCATCTGGAACACGATGTGCCCCATGCTGCGGAACGCCATCTCGGAGCCGAC
>DASUGG010000309.1:0-9676 GCA_036274135.1 Geminicoccaceae bacterium | reverse complement strand
CGCGAGCGGTTCAACGACCAGAGCTTCGACTACGGCAAGCCGCTCGCCGCCGCGACGCAGCGTTACGGCATCACCGACGGCCTGACCGGCGAAGGCCGCATCGAAGTGTCCGAACGGCAGCAGAATCTCGGGGGCGGCGGCTCGGTGCTGCTCGGCACCTATGGCCTGCTCAGCGGCGGCCTGATCGGCAGCCAGCATAGCGGCGAGCCGGGCTTCTCGGCATTCGCCGACTACGAGTACCGCGCCAACCTCTTCGATGTCGGCCTGCGCAGCCGCTACAACAGCAGCGGCTTCCGCCAGCTCGGCCTGGACGAGCGCCCGGCGCGGCGGATCGATCAGGTGTCGTTCGGCCTCAACGCCTTCCCGTTCGGCCGGCTCGGCATGCTGCTGGTCAACGCCGACACCCGCGACGGCCCCAACCAGCTGAGCGCCTCGGCCAACTACAGCGTGCCGATCGGCCCCGGCTCCTTCCTCGTCAACGCCGTGCGCACCCTCGACCCCGACCCGCAGTTCGCGATCACCGCGACCTACGCGGTCTCGCTGAGCCCCGTCGACTCGATGAGCAGCACGGTCGGCTGGCAGGACGGCCTGCGCTCGCGCTCGCAGTACAGCCGCGGCCGCGGGGCCTCGGACATCGGTCCGAGCTATCGCATCGCCAGCGAGACCGGCCGGGACGCCCGCCTGGTCGACGCCACGGTGCGCTACGACGCGAGCTTCGCCTCGGCGCAGGTCGACGCGAGCTATCAGAAGGGCCAATCGGCGGTGCGCACGGGCGTCGACGGCGCGATCGCCTATGTCGACGGCCATGCCGGCCTCACCCGGCAGCTCGGGCGCGCCTTCGGCATGGTCGATCTGCCCGGCTATCCCGACGTCACGGTCTATGTCGAGAACCGCGAGGTCGGCCGCACGAATGAGAGCGGCCATCTGTTCCTGCCCCGGCTCAATCCGTACCAGGAGAACCACGTGCGCATCCGCGCCGAGGACCTGCCGCTGACGGCGCAGATCGACACCGAGGAGAAGATCGCCGTGCCGTTCGACCGCAGCGGCGTCGGGGTGACCTTCGAGGTCAGCGACCAGCGCACGGCGCTCGCGACGCTGCTCGACCGGGCCGGCAAGGCGCTGCCCGCCGGGCTCGAGATGACCGGCGACGACGGCCGGGTGAGCGCCCAGGTGGCCGATCAGGGTTTCGCCTACATCACCGGCGACGGCGGCGCGGCGGCCGAGCTGGTCAGCGTGCCCGGCCAGCCGGCCTTCCGCTGCGCCCTGCCGGCGCTGCCGGAGGAGCCCATGGCGCAGCTCGGCGAGATCCGATGCGAGTGAGGCGGGCACCGCTCGCGGCGCTCGGCCTGGCGCTGACGGCAGCGCCGCTCGCCGCCGCGGCCGCCCCCGCCTGCGACGTCTCGCTCAGCATGGTCGACTTCGGCCGCATCCGCTACAAGGAGGGCAGCGACATCACGGGCCAGCTCACCGTGACCTGCGACGGCCCGACCGCCTTCGAGCTGTCGGCGTCGCCGGGCTACGGCAGCTACGACGTGCGCACGATGCTCGGGCCGAAGGGCACGGTGCTGCGCTACAACATCTATGTCGACGCGGCGCGCCGGCGCGTCTGGGGCGACGGCGAGGCCGGCACGGCCCGCATCGCCGGCCAGAGCGACGGCCGCAAGGCGGTGGGCTACACGATCTACGGCCGGCTGCTCGACGGCCAGTCGGTGCGCTCGGGCAGCTATCGCGACTCGGTCAAGGTGTCGCTGTCGCGCTGAGGCCGGCGGCGCCGCGGCGCCGGCATTTACAATCCGCTCAACATGGCGCGTAATGGTTGCTTCACGGCAGCCGGCTAACCTGGCCGTCGCAAGAAAAATGCCCATGTCGGTCAAAGGTTTCATCGCATGTCGCGCCATGCTCGGGCCGCCCTCGCGGCGGCCGTGGTCGTGGCGGCCTTCACCCTCGCCCCGGCCGCGGCCGCCGAGCGGGCGACGCTGAAGGTCACCGCGCGGGTCGTCGATCGCTGCACGATCGAGGTGCCGGCCAGGGTTCCACAGCGGCTCTGGCACGACCGGCGGGACGAGCCGTGGCGCTTCGTGCGCCAGCAATGCCGCGGCGGCCCGCCGTTCCGCGTGCATGCCGAGAAGGTGCGCGGGCCGCGGCTGCGCGAGCGCTTCCTCGCCCAGGCGCGCCGGCATTTCCTGGCGCAGGCGCGTGAGGACGGCGGGCGCCTGCACGAGGCGCGGCACCCCGGCCGCGACGATCTGGTGCTGCTCACGATCACCTACTGAGCGGCCGTCCCGGGCGGGCCGCTCCGGCGGCCGTCGGGCTGGGAGCAAGTTTATGCTTGTTCTCCAGCGGCTTGCTCGACTATGCTACTCCAGGTTGCCAGCCGGACGGCCTCGCCGCCGGCAGGAAGCCGCACGGTTAGGAAAAAAGGCCGAGGAGCGTCGGGTCATGCAGCTGCGGGCGCCATGCCGAGTCGCCGTGAGCGCGATCGCCGCGATGATCGCCGCCGGCCTTGCCGCCGGCGCCGCGCGGGCCGCGACGCAGCCCTTTCCGGAGTGGCTCGAGGGCGTCCGGCAGGAGGCGCTGGCCAAGGGAATCGCGCCGGCGACGGTCGCCGCGGCGCTCGACGGCGTGCAGCCGATCGAGCGGGTGATCGAGCTCGACCGGCGCCAGCCCGAAGGCCGGATGACCTATCGGCAGTATCGCGACCGCGTGCTCTCGGAGCAGCGGATCGAGCGTGGCCGGGAGCTGCTGCGCGAGCACCGCGAGCTGCTCGATCGGGTCGGCGCCGACTATCGCGTCCAGCCGCGCTTCATCGTCGCGCTGTGGGGCATCGAGAGCAACTACGGCGCCTGGTCCGGCAGCACGCCGGTGATCGGCGCGCTCGCGACGCTGGCCTATGACGGGCGGCGCGCCGATTTCTTCCGCAGCGAGCTGATGCAGGCGCTGCGCATCCTCGACGAGGGCAATGTCGAGGTCGACGCCATGCTCGGCTCCTGGGCCGGCGCCATGGGGCAGAGCCAGTTCATGCCGTCCAGCTATCTGCGCAACGCGGTCGACTACGACGGCGACGGCCGGCGCGACATCTGGAGCAGCCTGCCGGACGTGTTCGCCTCGATCGCCAACTATCTCGCCAAGGCCGGCTGGGACGACCGCCGCACCTGGGGGCGGGAGGTCGGCCTGCCGGGAGACCTCGGCGACGGCCTCGACGGGCTCGCGCTGCGCCGCTCGCTGCCGGCCTGGCACGAGCTCGGGGTGCGCCGCGCCGACGGCACGCCGTTGCCGGTCGTGGCCCTCGACGCCTCCTTGCTGCGCACCGACGACGGCATCGGCCCCGCCTACCTCGTGTACAACAATTTCCGGGTCCTGATGGCGTGGAACCGCTCGACCTATTTCGGCCTGACGGTAGGACAGCTGGCCGACCTCATCGACCATGGTTAACCGAACGGATACCACTGGACCCTAAGAACAGTGGGCATGAGGCCGCGAAACGCAAAGTTCGGACGCTGGCTGGTCGTCCTCGGCGTCCTGCTGCTCGCCGCCTGTAGCTCGACGCCGCCCCAGGACGCCAGTCCGGTCAGCGGCCATTACAAGCTCGGCAACCCCTATCAGATCGCCGGCCGCTGGTACCATCCGAGCTATGACCCGGGCTATGCGGCGGTCGGCGTCGCCTCGTGGTACGGCGCCGCCTTCCATGGCCGCGCGACCGCCAACGGCGAGCTGTTCGACCGCAACAAGCCGAGCGCCGCGCATCCGACCCTGCCGCTGCCGAGCATCGTGCGCGTCACCAATCTCGCCAACCATCGCCAGCTCGAGGTGCGGGTGAACGATCGCGGCCCGTTCGTCGGCGACCGCGTGATCGACCTGTCGCAGGCCGCGGCCCGCGAGCTCGGCTTCGAGCAGGACGGCCTGACCGAGGTCAGGGTCGAGTTCGTCCGCCTGGCCGACGCCGCGGGAACACCGCCAACGCCGACCTCGCCACCGCCGGTCCGGGCCGTCGCGCAGGCGGCACCGCCGCAGTCCGTCACGGACGCGCCGGCGCAGGCCGCCCCTGCGCCGGTGGGCGAGGCGCAGATCGTCCGGATCGCGGCGGCGCAGGCCGACGGCGTGCCGGCCGCCCGGCCGCCGGCGGACGCGACCGACAAACGCTGCCTCGGCTTCATCCAGATCGGCGCGTTCGCCGAGCCTGAGCGCGCCGTGCGCCTGGCCAAGGAGCTCGACGCCGCGGCGGCCTTGCCGGTAAGCGCCGATCCGCCCTCGGCCGATCGCTATGCCCGGGTCCGGCTGGGGCCGATCGCCGATCCGCGGCAGATCGAGGCGGCGCTGCGCTGGCTGCATCAGATCGGCTACGGCAACGCCTTCCTGGTTAAGCCGGATGTCACCTCCTCGGTCGCCTGCTGACCGGGCGCCGCGATGCTGAGCGCCGCCGCGGCCCGCAGGCTTGCCTGGCAACCGATCGCGCAACCGCAGATCGCGAGGTATCGATGCTGAACAAGTTCTGGTTCTACGGCCGCCTGGTCCTCGGGCTTCTCGTCCTCCTGGCCTCGAGCCTGCCGCCAAGCGTCGCCAAGGCCTACGACACCTTGGCGAAGGCGGCCATCCTGATCGACCACGACACCGGCCAGGTGCTCTTCGCCAAGAATCCCGACGAGCCCGTGCCGCCGGCCTCGATGAGCAAGCTGATGACCGTGCTCATGGTGTTCGAGCGCCTGCACGACGGCCGGCTGCATCTCGACGACGAGTTCACGGTGAGCGAGAAGGCCTGGCGCAAAGGCGGCTCCAAGATGTTCGTCGAGGTCGGCAAGCGGGTGCGGGTCGGGGACCTGCTGCGCGGCATCATCGTGCAGTCGGGCAACGATGCCTGTATCGTGGTGGCCGAGAACCTGGCCGGTTCGGAGGAGGCTTTTGCGGCGGAGATGACGGCGCGGGCGCACGAGCTGGGGATGACCCAGACGACGCTGAAGAACGCGAGCGGCTGGCCGGACCCTGGGCATCTGATGAGCGTGCGCGACCTCGCGACGCTGGCCGGCACCATCATCTCGAACTATCCGGAGTACTACGAGATCTTCAGCGAGAAGGAGTTCGAGTTCAACGGCATCCTGCAATATGCGCGCAACCCCCTGCTGCGCCGCGACGTCGGCGCCGACGGCTTGAAGACGGGCCATACCGAGGAGGCCGGCTACGGCCTGACCGCGTCGGCGGTGCGCGACGGCCGGCGCCTGGTCCTGGTCCTGGCCGGGCTCGAGACGCCGGGCCAGCGGGCGCGCGAGGCCGAGCGCCTGCTCGAGCACGGCTTTCGCGACTTCAAGGCCTACCAGCTGTTCGCGGCGGGCCAGACGGTCGACAGCGCCCCGGTCTGGCTCGGCGATCAGGACACCGTGCCGCTGGTTACCGATCAGAGCGTGGTGCTGACGCTGACGCCCGAGGCGCGCCGCCAGCTCGAGGTCAAGGTCATCTACGACTCGCCGGTGCCGGCACCCGTGGCGCTGGGCGCGCCGCTCGCCCAGCTGGAGATCACGGCGCCCGGGATCGAGCCGAAGCGCATGCCGCTGATCGCCGGCGAGGAGATCCAGGCGGCCGGCCTGCTGGGGCGCATGTCGGGGGCGCTCGGCTATCTGATCTGGGGGCGGTCGTGAGCCTGCGCGCGGCCGTCCCGATCGGGCGAGGATGAGCCGCGGCCGCCTGATCACCTTCGAGGGCGGCGAGGGGGCCGGCAAGTCGACCCAGGTCGAGCGTCTGGCCCGGACCCTCGGCGCGGCGGGGCACGGCGTGACGGTCAGCCGCGAGCCCGGCGGCACCGTCGGCGCCGAGGCGATCCGTGCGCTGCTGCTGGACGGGCCGCCGGAGCGCTGGCTGCCGCTTTGCGAGACCCTGCTGCTGCTGGCGGCGCGCCTCGACCACGTCGAGCGGCGGATCGGGCCGGCGCTGGCGGCGGGGCAGTGGGTGCTGTGCGACCGCTTCGGCGATTCCACCCGGGTCTACCAGGGCATGGCGGGCGGCGTCGGGCTCGAGCTCGTGGATCGGCTGCAGCACGCGACGATCGGCGGGCTGGCGCCGGACCTCACCTTCGTGCTCGACGTGCCCGTCGAGATCGGCCTGGCGCGCCGCGGCGCCCTCGCGGCCAACCGCTTCGAGCACAAGGGCCTGGCCTTCCACCGCCAGGTCCGCGACGGCTTCCTGCAGCTCGCCGCCGCCGAGCCCGGGCGCTTCCGTGTGATCGATGGTGCCAGGGAAGCCGATTTGGTCGCCCGCGACGTCCGCCTGGCGGTCGAGGCGTGCTTCGCCCTCGACCTCGGCGGCGCCGGCTGAACAGCCGCCATGGCGCCCGCGCCCCGTGCCAACCCCGAGCTTCGCGGCCAGGACGCCGCCGTCGCCGTGCTGCGCACCGCCGCTCGCTCGGGGCGGCTGCCGCATGGCTGGCTGCTCACCGGGCCGCCCGGGATCGGCAAGGCGACGCTCGCCTTTCGCTTTGCGCGCGCCCTGCTCGCCGACCCCGAGGCGAGCGATCCGGACCTCGCGGTCGATCCGGCCCACCCGGTGTTCCGCCAGGTCGCGCAGGGCAGCCACCCCGATCTCAGGGTCGTCGAGGCGCCGCGCGATCCGAAGACCGGCAAGCTCAAGGCCGAGATCACCGTCGACTTGGTGCGCGCCGCCACCGCCTCGCTCAACACGACCGCCGCACAGGGCGGCCGCCGCATCGTCGTGATCGACGGCGCCGAAAGCCTGAACCGCAACGCCGCCAACGCCCTGCTCAAGTCGCTCGAGGAGCCGCCGCCGGGCGCGGTCCTGCTGCTCGTGAGCCATCAGCCGGGACGCGTCGCGCCGACCCTGCGCTCGCGCTGCGCCAAGCTGGCGCTGGCGCGGCTGCCGGATGCCGAGGTCGCGGCCGCCCTGGCGCGGCACGCCCCCGACCTGCCGGCCGGGCAGCGCGACGCGCTGGCGCAGCTGGCGCGCGGCAGCATCGGCCGCGCCCTCGAGCTCGCGGGCGGCGACTGGCTGTCCCTCTATCACCGTCTCGCCACGGGGCTTGCCGGCATGCCGCCGGACCGCCTCGCGCTGCATGCGCTCGCTGGGGAGCTCTCCCGCTATGCCGATGCGCGCAGCTTCGCAGCACCTTTCTGGCTGATCCAGGAGCTGCTCGGCCGGGTGGTCGGCGCCGCGATCGGACGGCACGCGCCGGCGTTGTTCGAGGGCGAGCCCGAGGCGCTGGCGCGGCTCGCCGCCGGCCGGCCTCTTGATCGCTGGGGTTCCTTGTGGGAGAAGGTCGCACGCCTCGCCAGCGCGGTCGACGGCCTGAACCTGGATCGGCGGCAGGCGCTGCTGCACATCCTGACCCTGTTGGCGCTCCTGTCCGAGAAGGACCAGGGCGCGGGGTCGGCGCTCGGAGATCTCGATGGCGGCTGACGCTTTCTACGTCACGACGCCCATCTACTACGTCAACGACGTGCCGCATATCGGCCACGCCTACACGACCTTGGCCTGCGACAGCATCGCCCGCTTCGCCCGGCTGGACGGCCGGACGGTGCATTTCCTGACCGGCACCGACGAGCACGGCCAGAAGGTCGAGAAGGCGGCGGCCGATGCCGGCGTCGAGCCGCAGGCCTTCACCGACCGGGTCTCCGGGAGGTTCCGCGAGCTGGCGCGCATCATGCGGATCAGCAACGACGACTTCATCCGCACCACCGAGCCGCGGCACAAGGCCGGCGTGCAGGCCCTGTGGCGCGAGCTGGTGCGGCGCGATCAGATCTATCTCGGCCGCTATGCCGGCTGGTACTCGGTGCGCGACGAAACTTATTTCGCCGAGAGCGAGCTGATCAATGGCATGGCGCCCACCGGCGCGCCGGTCGAATGGGTCGAGGAGCCGAGCTACTTCTTCCGCCTCTCGGCCTGGCAGGAGCGGCTGCTGCGCTTCTACGACGAGCGCCCGGACTTCATCCTGCCGCCCTCGCGCCGCAACGAGGTGATCAGCTTCGTCAAGGGCGGCCTGCAGGACCTCTCGGTGTCGCGCACCAGCTTCTCCTGGGGCGTCCCGGTGCCCGACGATCCGGCGCACGTGGTCTACGTCTGGCTCGACGCGCTGACCAACTACATGACGGCCCTCGGCTATCCCGACACCGAGGCGCAGGCCTACAGGACCTTCTGGCCAGCCGACGTGCACGTCGTCGGCAAGGACATCCTGCGCTTTCACGCGATCTTCTGGCCGGCCTTCCTGCTCGCCGCCGGCCTCGAGCCCCCCCGGCGCGTGTTCGCGCACGGCTGGTGGACCAACGAGGGCCAGAAGATCTCGAAGTCGCTCGGCAACGTGATCGACCCGGTGCAGCTGATCGAGACCTACGGCCTGGACCAGACCCGCTATTTCCTGCTGCGCGAGGTGCCGTTCGGCAATGACGGCGACTTCTCGCGCGACGCCATGGTCACCCGGATGAACCGCGACCTGGCCAACGACTACGGCAATCTCGTGCAGCGCGTGCTGTCGCTGATCCAGCGCAATTGCGACGCCAAGGTCCCGGCGCCGGGAGCTTACGGCGAGGACGACCGCCGCCTGCTGGACGCCGCCGACGCGATGCTGATCCGGGTACGCGCGGCCATGGCCGAGCAGGCGCTCAGCCGCGCCCTCGAGGTGGTGTTCGAGACGATCGGCGCCGCCAACCGCTATGTCGACGCGCAGGCGCCCTGGAGCCTGCGCCGCACCGATCCGCCGCGCATGGCCACGGTGCTCTACGCCCTCGCCGAGATCATCCGGCGGCTGGCGCTGGTGACCCAGGCGTTCATGCCGGATGCGTCGGCGAAGATCCTCGACCAGCTGGCGGTGCCGCAGGACGCGCGCGGCCTCGCGAACTTCGCGGACGCGGCCTCGGCGCTGCGGCCCGGCGCGGCCCTGCCGCCGCCCTCCGGCGTGTTCCCGCGCTTCGCCGACCGGGCCGGTTGACGCATGCTGGTCGACAGCCACTGCCACCTGGACTTTCCGGGGCTCGCGGAGGAGCGTACCCAGGTGATCGCGCGGGCGCGCGACGCCGGCGTCGGCGTGATGCAGACCCTCGCCACGCGGCTCAGCACCTTCGAGCAGGTGCTGGCGATCGCCGAAGCCGACCCCGGCATCTACTGCTCGATCGGGGTGCATCCGCATCAGGCGGACCAGGAAGGCGTCGACGACCCGGAGCCGCTGGTGGCGAGGACGCGCCATCCCAAGGTCATCGGCGTCGGCGAGAGCGGCCTCGACTACTATTACGACAACAGCTCGCGGGCCGGACAGGAGCGCAGCTTCCGCGCCCACATCGAGGCCGCGCGCGCGACCGGCCTGCCGCTGATCGTGCACACCCGCGACGCCGACCGCGACACGATCGACCTTCTGCGCGCGGCGATGGCCGAGGCGCCGTTCACCGGCGTCATCCACTGCTACAGCAGCTCGCCCGAGCTCGGCTTCGCCGCCGTCGAGATGGGGCTCTACCTGGGGCTCGGGGGCATCCTGACCTTCAAGCGCTCGGACGAGCTGCGCGCCACCGTGCGGGCGCTGCCGCTGGATCGGCTGATCCTCGAGACCGACGCTCCCTACCTGGCGCCGCAGCCGGTTCGCGGCAAGCGCAACGAGCCCGCCTATGTCGCCCATGTCGCGGCGACGCTGGCCGAGGTGAAAGCCCTCCCGGTCGGCGAGATCGCGCAGGCGACCACGGACAACTTCTTTCGC
>DASUGG010000308.1:0-4467 GCA_036274135.1 Geminicoccaceae bacterium | reverse complement strand
CTGATCGACGCGATGATCGACGCCTACTTCCCGATCCTGGAGCGCTACGGCGAGCTGATCGACGACCTCGAGGAGGAGGTGGTGGAACGGGCCAGCGACGGCATGGTCGGTCGCGTGCACACCCTGCGCCGGGCGGTCATGGACCTGCGCCGCGCGATCTGGCCGCTGCGCGAGGTGCTGAACACGCTGATGCGCGAAGGCATCCCCTACGTGCAGCCGGAGACCCGGGTGTTCCTTCGCGACTGCAGCGATCACGTGGCGCAGCTGCTCGACATGGTCGAGATCGACCGCGAGGTCACCTCCACCCTGCTCGACCTGCATCTCTCGAGCCTGAGCGCGCGCATGAACGAGATCATGAAGGTGCTGACGATCATCGCCACGATCTTCATTCCGCTGGGCTTCGTCGCCGGCCTCTACGGCATGAACTTCGACCCGCGGGTGTCGCCCTGGAACATGCCGGAGCTGCACTGGCGCTACGGCTATTTCTACGCGCTGGCGGTGATGGCCACGATGGCGTTCGGCATGCTCGGCTATTTCTGGGTCAAGGGCTGGATCGGCGACCGGCGGCGCCGGCGGCGCCAGCCCGGCAGCGAGCACGGCTCTCCCGATCGCAGCAAGATACGCTAAGAGTTGCCGCGGCCGGCCTCAGCGCCGCCAGCGGTCGGCGGCGCGCTCGTCCGCGTCCCGCGCCTCGACCCAGCGGGACGTGGCGCCGCTCTCCTCGAGCTTCCAGAACGGCGCCTGCGTCTTCAGCCAGTCGATCAGGAAGGCGCAGGCCTCGAGCGCCGCGCGTCGGTGCTGCGCGGCCGTCGCGACCAGGACGATCGGCTCGCCCGGCAGCATGCGGCCGTAGCGGTGCACGATCAGGCTCGCCTGCAACGGCCAGCGGCCGCAGGCCTCCGCCTCGATCTCGGCGAGCTTCCTCTCGGTCATGCCGGGATAGTGCTCGAGGGTCATGGCGCGGATCGCCTGGTCGCCGGCGCGATCGCGCACCAGGCCGACGAAGCTCGCCACGGCGCCGATGTCGGTGCGGCCTGCGCTGAGCGCGGCGAGCTCGGCGCAGACGTCGAATGGCGCTTCCTGGACGCGGATCATGATGCAGGCTCAGCCGCCGGTCACCGGCGGGAAGAACGCGATCTCATCGCCGGGCCGGACCGGGTCCTCCGGCTGAGCATAGTCCTGGTTGACAGCAGCGCGGATCACGCCCGGCGCCGCCATCGCCTCGGCGAAGCCCGGATGGCGGGCTGCGAGCCACTGCATCAGCGCCGCGACCGTGGTCACCTCGGCCGGCGGCGCGACCTCCTCGCTCGCCGTGCCGGTCTTGCTGCGCAGCCAGGCGAAGTAGAGAATTCTCATGACACCGCCTCCTTCGGCGCGGCGGGCCTGTTCGGTTCAGGGGATCGTTGCCGGGCGGGCGGGCGACTTGCCCTCGGCCGATGCCGGCGCCGGCTCGGCTGAATGACGCAGGCTGACCACCAGATAGTCGAGCCCCGTCACCACGGTCAGACCCGCGGCGAGCCAGAGCCCGTACCAGCCGACCTGGTCGGCGAACAGCCACCAGGGCGCCGCTGAGCCGGCCAGGAGAAAGCTGATCGCGGTCATCTGCACGCCGGTCTTCCATTTCGCAAGCCGCGATACCGGCATGCCGATCCGCACCTCGGCCAGGAACTCGCGCAGGCCCGAGACCAGGATCTCGCGGCACAGGATGACCAGCGCCGGCAGGATCGGCGAGCGGCCGAAGTGGACCAGCATCAGGATCGCGGCGCCGACCAGCAGCTTGTCGGCGATCGGATCGAGCATCCGCCCGAGCGGCGACTGCATGGACCAGCTGCGCGCCAGATAGCCGTCGAAGTAGTCGGTGATCGCGGCGATCGTGAAGATCGCGCAGGTGGCCCACTTGCCGAAATCGCCCGGAATGTAGAACGCGCCGACCATCGCCGGGATCGCGACGATTCGCGACGCGGTCAAAAGGTTGGGCGTGTTGATCAGCATCGGGCGGCGTCCTCAGTGTCGGTCATGGAAGGCATCGTAGACGGCTTTGGCGACCGCCCTGCTGATCCCGGGGACACGCTCGAGGTCGAGCAGGCCTGCGGTCTCGATCGCCCGCACCGAGCCGAAGTGACCGAGCAGCGCCCGCTTGCGCTTGGCGCCGACCCCCGGCACCCGGTCGAGCGCCGACCGTCCGACGGCCCTGCCGCGCCTGGCCCTGTGGCTGGTGATCGCGAACCGGTGCGCCTCGTCCCGCAGACGCTGAAGAAAGTAGAGAAGCGGGTCGCGCGAATCCAGGGTAAAGGGAGCGCGACCCGGCATGTGCAGGGTCTCGCGGCCCGCGTCGCGATCGGGCCCCTTGGCGATCGCCAGCACCGGCAGGCCGCTCACGCCGCAGGCGCCCAGCGTCTCGAGCGCCGCCGAGAGCTGGCCGCTTCCGCCGTCGATGAGCACGAGATCCGGCCACTGGCCGCTCTGGTGCTCGGCATCCTCGCGCTGCAGGCGCGTGAACCGGCGCCGCAGCACCTCGCGCATCATCGCATAGTCGTCGCCCGGCGTGAGGTCCTCGCCCTTGATCGTGAAGGTCCGGTAGCCGGACTTGCTGAGGCCCTCCGGGCCGGCCACCACGAAGGCGCCGACCGCATGCGTCCCCATGATGTGGCTGTTGTCGTAGACCTCGATCCGCTCGGGCGTCTCGGAAAGGTCGAGGCGCTCGGCGAGGCGGCGCAGCAGCCTGGCCTGCGAGCTGCTCTCGGCGAGCCGGCGGGCGAGCGCGTGGCGCGCGTTGGTCTCGGCCTGCGCGATCAGCTGCCGGCGGGCGCCGCGCTGCGGCCGCGACAGCTCGACGCGGCGCTTGGCGCGCAGCGACAGCGCCTCCGCGAGCAGCTCCTGCGAGGCCGGCGTGTGGCTCACCAGCACCAGCTTCGGCGCGATCCGCTCGCTGTAGAACTGGCCGAGAAACGCCTCCAGCAGCTCGGCCGGGCCGGCGTCCTGCGCATGGCTCGGATAGTAGGCGCGATTGCCGTAGTTGCGGCCGTCCCGATAGAAGAACACCTGAACGCAGGCCTGGCCGCCCTCCTGCGCCAGCGCCACGACGTCGGCGTCGTCGAGCGAGGGGATGTTGATGCCCTGGCGCGCCGTGATGTGGGCGAGCGCCTTCAGCCGGTCGCGGATCGCCGCCGCCTGCTCGAAGGCGAGATTCTCGCTCGCCGCCTGCATCTGCGCCTGGAGCTCGGCCTGGATGGCGCCGCTGCGGCCGGCAAGGAACGCCCGGGTCTGCTCGACCAGCGCGGCGTAGTCGGCGGGCTCGATGCGGCCGACGCAGGGCGCCGTGCAGCGCTTGATCTGGTATTGCAGGCAGGGCCGCGTGCGGTTCTCGAAGATGCTGTCGGTACAGGAGCGGATCGGGAAGGCGCGCAGCAGCGCGCTGAGCGTCTCGTTGACCGCGCCGGACGAGGCGAAGGGGCCGAAATAGTCGCAGTCCTTGCGCTTGGCGCCGCGATGCCGGCCGATGCGCGGAAACGGCTGCTGTTCGCTGGTCTTGCCGACGAAGATGTAGGGAAACGACTTGTCGTCGCGCAGGACGATGTTGAAAGCCGGCCGGTGCCGCTTGATCAGGTTGCATTCGAGCAGCAGCGCCTCGACGTCGCTCGCGGTGGTCACCACCTCGAGCGCGCGGGTGAGCGACACCAGGCGCTGCAGCCGGGCGCTCAGCCCGGCGGGCTTGGCATAGGCCGGGATCCGCTTGCGCAGCGACTTGGCCTTGCCGACGTAGAGCACCTCGCCCTTGGCGTCGAGCATACGGTAGACGCCGGGCGCGTTCGGCAGTGCCGCAATCTGGCTCTGGAGCAGCGCCGCGCCGGTCAGTTGGTCCCGCGCACCGGCCTCACGGGCCGGGCTCGACGCGCCGCCGCGATCTGCATGCTCTGCCGATCGATCCATGAGGTTCTTTTGTCCCGCCGCTTTTTCTAGGTGGCGCGTGCCGGCAAGTCCGTCAACCCCGCTGGCAGCCGGGCTCCAGCAGGCGAACCGGCTTGATCCGCCATGCGAGGTGTGGAAGATCTCCACTCAATTTGCCATGGTGTTCGGAGCCTCTTGGTTGCACGCATCGGTTTGGCTCGGGGGCCATCACGCATGCCGATGCGCAGGAGAAGAATGAACGTCTCCAGCGCGATGTGGACGGGTCGCCGTCGACCGGTGTGGGCTGGAGCAGGTTTTCCGGTCCCCGGGGAGCGGCATGAGAGGGAAGTCCTGAAGTCGACAGCGCGCTAGGCCGGATCTGACGCCGCCGGCGCCGCTTGCACCGTGCATCTATGGGGTCCACGACGGAGCTGGCTCGGAACGGCGCGCCGCGAGGGTGGACGGTTGCGCTTGCTCGCCGGAGAGGAACCATGCCGAGCCAGGACGATGCCGACGACCACCGCGTCGATGCCGCGTTCCGCGATTCGCTCGACGGCACGCTCTACCTGTTCCGCGGAG
>DASUGG010000307.1:0-9296 GCA_036274135.1 Geminicoccaceae bacterium | reverse complement strand
CAACGGACCGGCAAGCCCACGAACGCGTCCGCCAGGTGGCGGAAATAGGCGATGTCGAGGCTGGCCGGCCCGATCCGATCAAAGCCAAGAAATCCATACACGAAAACGTATGTCGGCTCCTGGCCCGTCACCCGCTCGCGCATCGGCGCTCCATCACAAAGAGTCGACCGACCCGCACCACCCAAGCGCGAGCCGTGCCTGGGATACGGCATCCCATGGAGGAGGGGAAGCGCCGCCAGGCACGTCGAGTTAGCCCGCCACGATGCCTGCCGCGATGCCATGTCCCCGAGCCGCACCGACGCGTTCGCACTGCTGTTGCTCGAGCGCTGGCGGTGGAACTGCTCGCCGCATACCCGTCCCGGCGCCGCTGGCCGCGATCGGCGATTCCGGTTGCGGCGTGTTCGACCACGATCTCGGCCGCCCGCCGGCGGCGCCGGCGATTCCCCACGCCCGCTGCCGCGACCGATAGCGGCCGCTTCTCGGGGCGGCGTCGCGCGGAGCAGTTCCTCCGCCACCTGCATCCGACCGGCGGCGTGGGTCCGAGCCGACGAGCGCGGTGCGCATTTTTTGCGTGCTACCTGTGAAGTGCTTCACAGGCTCTGGCGCTGGGGCGTGGCAAGATCTCCGGTTGCACCACCGGTGCCAATGGGAGGTTGCAGCAAAGAAGAGGCGTCTTATGAACGCTAAGGTTGGTCCAGCCGTGATCGACGTCCTCGAGCGCGCCGGCGAGCGGCATCTGATGCAGGCATCGCCGGAGTTCTATGACCAGTTTCTCTGGCAGATCTACGGTGGCGGGACGCTTCGCCACTACGACGGCAGCGCCGTCTATTGGCGAAGGATCCAGGCCGCCCTGGATTTCTTCTTCACGTCCGAGCAGAGAGCCGAGATCTGTCGCTCCCTGCTGCAGCAAACGGATCTCTACGACCGTCCGGAGTGCCGCAGCTTCTGGGCGTATGCTTTGGCGGAGAGCCGTATGGCGGACATCGTCGCAGAGATGCGGCTCGCGGCGATGTCGGCCGGCTCGTCGCGCAAGGCCTGCGCCCGCCGGGCCTGGGGCTCGTTGCGCAGCCGCAATTGGTCTTGAGCGGCGCACCGGGTAGCGCTGCGGGCGCGAAACCCGGTCGCCGCGGCCAACTGGTCTTGACGCCGGCTCTGGTCTAGGTTGCCGATCCGATAAGGTGCGGCCGCGCCGATTCCTCGTCGGTCCGGCCGCTGCGGCAACAGGAGACCTCAATGCCGGTGTTCGGCCATGATGCCTTGCACGCGCTGACGCGCGCCGTCTGTGTTGCCGGAGGCAGCGCGCCGCGCGAGGCCGAGCTGGTCGCCGACAACCTGGTCCAGGCCAACCTCGCCGGCCACGATTCGCACGGCGTCGGGCTGCTGCCGACCTATGTCAGGTCGCTGGACAACGAGAGCCTGCGCCCCAACCGGCACGCCGAGCCGGTGCGCGATCGCGGGCCGATCCTGGTGATCGAGGGCGGCCGCGGCTACGGCCAGGTGATCGGCTTCGAGACCATGCAGCTGGGCATGGCGCGGGCGGCCGAGCAGGGTGCCGCGCTGGTCGCGATCCGCAACAGCTTCCATCTGGGCCGGATCGGCCACTGGGCGGAGCAGTGTGCGGCGGAAGGGTTCGCCTCGATCCATTTCGTCAACGGCGTCGACCACCCGCCCTACCAGGCGCCCTATGCGGGCTGCGATGCGCGCTTCAGCACCAACCCGTTCTGCGCGGCGGTGCCTGGCGGGCGCGACGGCCCGCCAGTCGTGCTCGACATGGCGACCAGCAAGATCGCCTTCGGCAAGGCGCGGGTCGCGGCCAATGCCGGCGTGCCGGTGCCCGACGAGTGCCTGCTCGATCCGGAAGGGCACGTCAGCCGCGACGGCGCGGTGATGTTCCGCGAGCTGCGCGGCGCCATGATTCCGTTCGGCGAGCACAAGGGCTCGGGCCTCGGCATCATGTGCGAGCTGCTCGCCGGCGCGCTGACCGGCGGCCTGACCAACCAGCCCGAGCATTCGCAGGCGCATGGCATCGTCAACAACATGCTGTCCGTGATCGTCGCGCCCGACGCGCTGGCACCGCGCGACGCGGTGCGCCGCGAGATCGGCGCGGCGGTCGCCTGGATCAAGTCGTCGCGGCCACGCCCCGGCTTCGAGGAGGTGCTGCTGCCCGGTGAGCCCGAGCGGCGGCGGCGCGACGTCCGCCTCGCGGATGGCATCGACATCGATCCGCAGAGCTGGCGCGACATCAGGGCTGCGGCGGTCGCCGCCGGGGTGGCCGACGACGCGATTGACCGGCTGGTCGGCTGAGCCATGGAGCAGGTCGACGCGGTCGTGATCGGCGCCGGCGTGGTCGGCCTCGCGGTCGCGCGCGAGCTCGCCATGGCGGGGCGCGAGGTCCTGGTGCTCGAGGCCGCCGGCGCGATCGGCACCGAGACTAGCTCGCGCAACAGCGAGGTCATCCACGCCGGCATCTATTACCCGACCGGCTCGCTCAAGGCGCGAAGCTGCGTCGCCGGCAAGCGTCTGCTGTACGATTACTGCGCCGCGCACGGCGTGCCGCACCGGCGCTGCGGCAAGCTGATCGTCGCTACCGGCGAGGCGCAACGGGCGACGCTCGAGGGGATTCGCGCCAAGGCGACCGCGAACGGCGTCGACGATCTGCGCTGGCTCGATCGCGCCGCGGTGCGCGAGCTCGAGCCCGAGGTCGAAGCCGTGGCGGCGCTCCTGTCGCCCTCGACCGGCATCGTCGACAGCCACGGCCTGATGCTCGCCTATCGCGGCGAGGCCGAGGACCACGGCGCGATGATCGCCTTCCACGCCCCGGTCATCGGCGGCAGCACCTACGAGGGCGGCATCGAGATCGCCGTCGGCGGCCGCGATCCGATGCGGCTTCGCGCCCGCAGCGTCGTCAACAGCGCCGGCCTGCATGCGCCGGCGGTGGCGCGCATGATCGAGGGGCTGCCGCCGGAGCTGATCCCGCCCGCCTATTTCTGCAAGGGCAACTACTACACGCTCTCCGGCGCGCGGCCGTTCTCGCGCCTGGTCTATCCCGTGCCGGAGGAAGCCGGGCTCGGCATCCACGTCACGATCGATCTCGGCGGCCAGGTGCGCTTCGGTCCGGACGTCGAGTGGGTCGAGCGCATCCACTACGACGTCGACGCGGGGCGCGCCGCCGGCTTCTACCAGGCCATCCGGCAGTACTATCCCGGCCTGAAGGACGGCGCGATCGAGCCGGGTTATGCCGGCATCCGGCCGAAGATCGCGCCCAGGGGCGCGCAGGCGGCAGACTTCGTAATCCAGGGGCCGCGCGAGCACGGCGTCCCGGGCCTGGTCAACCTGTTCGCGATCGAATCGCCCGGCCTCACCTCGTCGCTGGTGCTCGCGCGGGAGGCGGTCGCCGCGCTCGGCCAGCCGGTGACCCGGGCGGCCTGATGGCCAGGGTCGCCAGCGTCGGCGAGTGCATGATCGAGCTGCGCCATCGCGGTGAGACCGATCTCGATCTCGGCTTCGGCGGCGACACCCTCAACTTCGCGGTCTACCTCGCCCGCCTGAGCCGCGGCAGAGGCGTGTCGGTCGACTACGCCACCGCGCTCGGCGACGACGGCTACAGCGACGCCATGCTCACCATGTGGCGGGCCGAAGGCATCGGCTGCGAGCTGGTCGCGCGCCTCGCGGGCCGGCTGCCCGGCCTCTACACGATCCGCACCGACCGCCAGGGCGAGCGAACCTTCACCTACTGGCGCTCCGCCTCGGCGGCGCGCAACGTGCTGCGCGGCGCGCACGCCGCCCGCCTGACCGACCGGCTCGCCGGCTACGATCTCTTGTATCTTTCGGGCATCACGCTCTCGATCCTCGACCCGGAGCAGCGCGCGCGGCTGCTGGCGGTGGCCGACCGGGTCCGGGCACGGGGCGGGCGCGTGGCCTTCGACAGCAACTTCCGGCCCGCCGGCTGGCCCGACCGCGACCAGGCGCGCGCCGCGTTCGATGCGATGCTGCGCCGGGTCGACATAGCCCTCCCGACCCTCGACGACGACCAGGCGCTGTTCGGCGTGCAGGATGCGGCTGAATGCGCCCGTCGGCTGCACGGGCTCGGCGTTGCGGAGGTGGTGGTCAAGCTCGGCGCCGAGGGCTGCTGGCTGTCGCTGGACAGGCGCGGCGCGCCGGTGCCGGCCGAGCCGGTGGCGCGCGTGGTCGACAGCACCGCCGCCGGCGACAGCTTCAACGCCGGCTATCTGGCGGCGCGGCTTTCGGGCGCCTTTCCCGACGTCGCGGCGGTGCAGGGCCACCGCATCGCGGCGCGTGTGATCGGCCATCCCGGCGCGGTCATTCCGCCCGCCGCGATGGCCGATCTGATGCCGTCCGCCGCGTAGACGGCGCCTCAGCCGAACGCGACCACTTCCTGGCGCTGCTCGCCGAGGCCGTCGATGTGAAGGTGCATCACGTTGCCGGGCTTGAGGAAGACCGGCTCGGGCTTGACCCCCATGCCGACGCCCGGCGGCGTGCCGGTGGTGATGATGTCGCCCGGCAGCAGCGTCATGTAGCGGCTGCAATGGCTCACCAGATGCTTCACGCCGAAGATCATCGTCTTGGTCGAGCCGTTCTGGAAACGCCGGCCGTCGACCTCCGTCCACATCGCGAGGTTCTGCGGGTCCGGGATCTCGTCCTTGGTGACCAGCCAGGGTCCGATCGGGGCGAAGGTCTCGGGGCTCTTGCCCTTGATCCACTGACCGCCGCCGCCGTTGCGCTGGTAGTCGCGCTCGGACACGTCGTTGACGATGCAATAACCGGCGACGTGATCCAATGCGTTCGCCTCCTCGACATAGGAGGCGCGGGTGCCGATCACGATGCCGAGCTCGACCTCCCAGTCGCCCTTGACGGCGCCGCGCGGAATCTTGACCTGGTCGTCGGGGCCGATGATCGAGCCGGTGTGCTTCATGAAAACGATCGGCTCCTCGGGGATCGCCGAGTTGGTCTCGCGTGCGTGATCGGCGTAGTTGAGGCCGATGGCCACGAGATTGGGCACCGGGTTGACCGGACAGCCCAGACGCGGGCTGCCCTCGACGCGCGGCAGGCTCGCAGGGTCCAGGGCGGCCAGGCGCGCGAGGCTCTCGGGCGCCAGGGCCGCCGCGTTGATGTCGGAAATTTCGCGCGACAGGTCGCGAATCCGGCCTTGACTGTCCAGCAAGCCCGGTTTCTCGGCCCCTCGCGGCCCGTAGCGCAGCAGACGCATCCTCTCACTCCCGTTTGGATCGATTCCGAAGCGCCGCTCCGATCGGCGCCTCGGCGGCACCTTAGTGAAACTCCCCGGCCCAGCCAATGGCGCGCCGCGGGAAAATCGCTATATGCCACGGACCACCTGAACCGTGGACGGCGCTGCGTCAGCGCCGCCGGTTCGCAGGCGCGCAGCTGACATGAGCGAGCTCAACCGACCCGCACCGCCCCGACACATCGTCCTCACCTCGCACCCACGCGCCGGGCGGGCCAAGCCGCCGAGGATCGCCTGGGGCGCCGCGAGCGCGGCGGCGCGCGGCCCGATCATCGGCACGCTGTCGGACCCCGGCAGGCGCAACGTGATCGGCGCCCATGCCGGCTCCTACGCGCTGTACCGCGCGCTCGCGGTCGCCGCCGGCAGCCTGAATGCGCTGCACCGGCCGGACCTCTCCAACACCGCGCCGGCCGAGGCGATCGGGCCGCACCCGCAGTGGGGCGATCCGACCCGGATCGTCTCGCTCGACCCCTGGGGCCACGTGGTCGGCGAGGCGTTCGCCGAGCAGCTCGCCGCCGGCTGGGACATCCGCCCGACGATCGCCGTGACCAAGGCGCGGCTCACCGTGCCCGAGCTCAAGCACGCGATGCGCCTCGAGAAGGTCGAGCCCGACGGCCGGGTCATCACCGCCTCCGGCGAGGTCAACTGCACGAAGATCGCGATCGAGCCGGTCTGGTATCTGCCGGGCATCGCCGCGCGCTGCGGCACGACCGAGAGCAGCCTGCGCCGCCATCTGTTCGAGCAGACCGGCGGCATGTTCCCCGAGCTGGTGACGCGGCCGGACTTGCGCGTGTTCCTGCCGCCGATCGGCGGCCACACCGTCTATATCTTCGGCGACCTCGCCCGGCTCGGCGACCCGGCCGCCAAGGTCGCCTGCCGGGTGCACGACGAATGCAACGGCTCGGACGTGTTCGGCTCCGACATCTGCACCTGCCGGCCCTATCTGGTGCACGGCATCGAGGTCTGCATCGCGACCGCGCAGGCGGGCGGGGTCGGCCTGATCGTCTACAACCGCAAGGAGGGCAGGGCGCTCGGCGAGGTCACGAAATTCCTGGTCTACAACGCGCGTAAGCGCCAGGCCGGCGGCGACCGCGCCTCCGCCTATTTCGAGCGCACCGAATGCGTCGCCGGCGTCCAGGACGTGCGCTTCCAGGAGCTGATGCCGGACGTGCTGAACTGGCTCGGCGTGTCGCGGATCGATCGCCTGGTCTCGATGAGCAACGTCAAGTACGACGCCATGGTGCGCCAGGGCATCGAGATCGTCGAGCGGGTGCCGATCCCGGCCGATCGCATCCCCGACGATGCCCGGGTCGAGATCGACGCCAAGAAGGCCGCCGGCTACTACAGCGCCGATGTGCCGACCTCCGAGGAGCTCGCGGCCGCCACGGGCCGCGCGCTCACCGACTACGGCCCGGCATGAGCGACCCGATCGCCTGGCTGCGCACGCCGGGGGCGATCCGCGAGCGCAGCGGCCACGTGCTCGCCGCCGGCGACCGAGGTGCGCTGCGCCACTTCGCGATCGACCGGGCGCGCCTCGATGCGGCCGCCGACTACGTGATCGCGACCATGCGCGCCAACTATCCGACCGGCGAGATCCCGTATCACAGCCGCTGGCGGCATTTTGCGGTCGGCGGCCGCGACCGCTGGGCGGCGCTCGCCGCCACGATCGCCCATCCCGGCGCCGACGAGGTCGCCCGCATCCGTTTCGACCTCGCGGTCGTCAGCGTGCTTTTGGATGCCGGCGCCGGCGACGCCTGGCGCTACGTCGAGCCGCCGACCGGCGCCGTGCTCGCGCGCTCCGAGGGCCTAGCGGTCGCGAGCCTCGATTTTTTCGCAGCCGGTGCCTGCTCGGCCGATGCCCGGCAGCCATTGCGCGCCGACGCCGCGGCGCTGGCGAACATCCGCGATGCGCTCGCGCGCACCTTCCAGGTCAGCGCCGCCAATCCGCTCGCCGGCCTCGACGGCCGCGTGGCGCTGCTGCAGCGGCTCGGGCGGACCATCGCGACGAAGCCGATGTTCGGCACGCCCGCGCGAATCGGCAATCTGTTCGACCACTTGGCGATGCGGGCCGAGGAGGGCCGGCTGCCGGCGGCCGCGATCCTTCGCGCCGTGCTGGAGGGTTTCGCGGAGATCTGGCCGGGGCGGATCGAGCTTGCCGGCGTCAATCTCGGCGACGTCGGCCGCCACCCGGCGGCGGGCGGCGCCGGCCTTGCCGCGGGTTTCGTGCCGTTCCACAAGCTTTCGCAGTGGCTCGCCTACTCGCTGGTCGAGCCGCTCGAGGAGGCCGGAATCGACGTGACCGGGCTCGACCGCCTGACCGCGCTCGCCGAGTACCGCAACGGCGGCCTCCTGATCGACCTCGGCGTGCTGGTCCCGAGGCACGCGGGCGTGCTGGCGGAGCCGCACGAGGGCGGCTCCGAGGTCGTGGTCGAGTGGCGCGCGCTCACGGTGGCCCTGATCGACGAAGTGGCCGATCGCATCCGCGAGAAGCTCGGCATGTCCGCGGCCGAGCTGCCGCTGCCGAGAATCCTCGAGGGCGGCACCTGGAGCGCCGGCCGCACGATCGCAGCCAAGCTGCGCCCGGGCGGCGGCCCGCCGCTCCGGGTGATCAGCGACGGCACGCTTTTCTGAGCGCGATCGCTACGACGACCGCACGCCCTTGTCGGCGAGCTCCTTACGTGCGGATTCGGATTTGTCGAGCGTCAGGCCCATCGCATCCAGCACCTCTGGCGTCTTGGTGTACTGGATGTCCCGGTATTCGACGACCTGGATGTAGTTGCCCCAGGGGTCGAGAAAATCCAGGCCCCGGCTCGGCAGGATCTCCGCGCCGGCCTCCTCGAGCGCGCGCCGCACTGGCGCACGGTCGTCGACCACGAGGCCGAAATGCCGGTGCCGGTCCTTGGGCTGGGTGCGCCCCGCCGCGAGCGCGATGAACTGGTCGCCCATGTCGATGAACGCCATGCGCTCGCCGCGGCCGCGCAGCTCGAAGTCGAACAGGCGGCCGTAGAACGCCAGCGCCTCGTCGATGTCGCCGACTTCCAGCGCCACATGGTTGATACCGACCAAGCGTGGTTTGGTGTGCTCGCTCACGTCGACCTCCGCGAGGTTCGGGTTACAGGCTCGAGCCTACCTCGACAGGATGTAGGCTCGCACACGCAGGGAACCATGCCGGGCCGCATCGGTGCTTCGAACGGCGGAGGCCGCGAGCCAGCTTTTTACGTGAGTGCGGGGTACCATGTCTGCTACCTTCGGATGGTAGCAAAGGTGGCAAATCATGGCAGAGCCGCAGCGAGATTTGGGACTACGCGAACCATCAAGCGCCATTTTCAGTCATCGCGATATGGCCCGGGGCAGGTTCTTAGAGCGCTGGCCGCGGGAATTCCGGCAATCGCGGCATCCGCTTCGCAGTGCGCTACACAGAATAGTAGCGCTTAGGGAGCTTGAGGAGCAAAGCACGGCCATCAACTATCTGTATAGCCGGAGCACGTTCAAGCTATTCAACGACGCGAAGATCCTTAGCAAGGCAAGAGTTCTCGAACCCCCTTATAATCCCTTGATCCGGATTGAAGACGTTGCCGCCGTGCTCCTTTTGCGTTTGCACCGGCCGGACGGAACGGCGCAGACGAGAGGAGACCACGCAATTGAAAAGCGTTTGGCGAGCGCTTTGAGTGCGTTGCCCACTACCGATGCGCTGAGCAAGTTACGCGCCGATCAAGAAAAGACTGCGCATTCCGCAGCGAGAGAAGGCGGCGCGTGGGTGCTCGATGCAAATCTCGTCGATACATGCGCACTGGCCGCCTACCTCGTCCAGAGCACTCGACCCGACGGCGTGCCCAAGGTCAATCTGGACGATTTTGTTATCGCCTTATTGCTGAATCCTGCGGGTCAGCGATGGATCTTCGAGACGTTTCTGCAACTTGCTGTCAGTTCGCCACCATTAACCATCGGCACGGTTTTGCGAGAGGTGCTGGCCGATGACTACTCGCGCAATCCACGGTTTTGGGAGGAGATCCTTCTGGAGATTGACGGCGAA
>DASUGG010000306.1:0-5983 GCA_036274135.1 Geminicoccaceae bacterium | reverse complement strand
ACTCGGGGCGCGCGGCATCACCCGCGTCCTGGTCGAGGGCGGCGCCGCGCTCGCGGCGAGCCTGCTGCGCCGCCGCCTGGTCGACCGGCTCGCCTGGTTCCGCGGGCCGCTGCTGATCGGCGGCGACGGCCGCGCCGCGATCGACACGCTCGGCGTCGACGCGATCGCCGATGCGCTGAGCGCGCAGCCGGCCGGCAGCGCCCGGCTGGCGTCCGATCTCCTGGAACGCTATATCATCGAGGCCGGCTAGGAAGCGTCATGTTCACAGGCATCATCAGCGACGTGGGGCGGATCCTCGAGATCACCGAGGACGACGGCCGGCGCATGACCATCGCGACCCGGCTGCCGCTCGCCGAGATCCCGATCGGCGGCTCGATCGCGACCTCCGGCATCTGCTTCACGGCGATCGACAAGGGGCCTGACTGGTTCACCGTGCAGGCGTCCGGCGCCACCCTGGAGGTGACGACCGCGGGCCGCTGGGCGAAGGGCCAGCAGGTCAATCTCGAGCGTTCGCTGCGCATCGGCGACGAGCTCGGCGGTCACATCGTGTTCGGCCATGTCGATGCCGTCGGCGAGATCCTGGCGCTGGCGCCGGCCGGCGAGTCGCACCGCCTGGAGATCGGCGTGCCGGCCCGGCTCGCGCCGCTGATCGCGGTCAAGGGCTCGGTCGCGGTCGACGGCATCTCGCTCACCGTCAACGAGGCGCATGCCGACCGCTTCGCCGTCAACATCATCCCGCACAGCTGGAGCCACACCAACCTGCCGGCGCGCGCCGTGGGCGACGGGGTCAATGTCGAGGTCGACATGCTCGCCCGCTACGTCGCGCGACAGCTCGCGTTCCGCGCCCAGGACTGAACCGGGACCGGTGATGCCGTTCACGGAATACCTCAGCACGATCGAGGAGATCCTCGAGGACGCCCGGCACGGCCGGATGTTCATCCTGGTCGACGACGAGAGCCGCGAGGACGAGGGCGATCTGGTGATCCCGGCCGAGCACTGCGACGCCGCGGCGATCAACTTCATGGCCAAGCACGGCCGCGGCCTGATCTGCCTCGCGCTGACCCGCCAGCGGGTCGAGGCGCTGGGCCTGCCGCTGATGGCGCACGGCAACGAATCCCGGCTGTCGACCGCGTTCACGCTCAGCATCGAGGCGCGCGAGGGCGTCACCACCGGCATCTCGGCGGCGGATCGGGCGCGCACGGTCCAGGTCGCGATCGACCCCAGGGCGACCCGCGCCGACCTCTCGATCCCGGGCCACATCTTTCCGCTGATGGCGCGCGAGGGCGGCGTGCTGGTGCGCGCCGGCCACACCGAGGCCGGCGTCGAGCTGGCGCGCCTGGCCGGCCTCAACCCGTCCGCCGTGATCTGCGAGATCATGAACGACGACGGCACCATGGCGCGGCTGCCGGACCTCGTCGGGTTCGCCCAGCGGCACGGCCTGAAGATCGCCAAGATCGCCGACCTGATCTCCTACCGGCTGCGCAGCGACCGGCTGGTCGAGCGCGACATCGCGAGCACGCTGCACACCCAGTTCGCCGGCGACTTCCGGCTGCAGGTCTACACCAACGTGCTGACCGGCGTGGAGCACATCGCGCTGGTCAAGGGCGATCTCGAGGCGCCGGGGCCGGTGCTGGTGCGCGTGCACGCGCTGAACGTCCTGGAGGACGTGCTCGGCGAGAACAGCGACGGCCACGGCGGCCGCCTGCACGCCGCGATGGCGGCGATTCACGAGGCCGGCCGCGGCGTCCTGGTGCTGATCCGCGAGCCCTCGCCGACCAGCATCTCGGACCGCATCAAGGCGCGGCTCGGGCAGCCGCCGCCGGGCATGCCGCCGCTGCGCGACTACGGCATCGGCGCCCAGATCCTGTGCGACCTCGGGGTCACCGACATGATCCTGCTGTCGAGCATCGAGCGGCCGATCATCGGTCTCGAGGGCTATGGCCTGCGGGTGGTCGAGCAGCGGCCGCTGCCGGCCTCGGAGAGCCGGCCGTGAGCGGCGCCGCCGACAACGCCGCCGGCGGCGCGCCGCATCTGCTGATCGTCGAGGCGCGCTTCTACAACGACGTCGCCGACATGCTGCTGGCCGGCGCCGTCCGCGCCCTGGAGCAGGCCGGTGCCACCTTCGATCGGGTCACGGTGCCGGGCGCGCTCGAGGTGCCGGCCGCGATCCGCCTCGCGCTGGACCGCGGCGGCTACGACGCCTTCGTGGCGCTCGGCTGCGTGATCCGCGGCGAGACCAGCCACTACGACATCGTCGCCGGCGAGAGTGCGCGGGGCCTGATGGATCTCGGGGTGCAGCACGGCGCGCTGATCGGCAACGGTATCTTGACCACGGATACCGGGAAGCAGGCCCGCCGGCGTGCCGGTCCGGGACCCGAAGGCAGGGACAAGGGCGGCGACGCCGCCAGGGCGGCGCTGGCGCTGCTGCAGGTCAGGCGATGCATGCAGGCATGACCCGGCGGCGCGCGGCGCGGTTCGGCGCCGTCCAGGCGCTCTACCAGATCGAGATGTCGGGCGCCGCGGCGGACAGCGTGATCAGCGAGTTCGAGCGGCATCGGCTGGGCGACCTGCTGGAGCCGCTGGAGCTGCCCGAGCGGCCGCCGCGGGTCGACCGGGCCTGGTTCGCCGACGTCACGCGCGGCGCCTGGCAGATGGCGCCGGAGCTCGACCCGCGGATCGAGGCGACGCTCGCCACCGGCTGGAGCCTCGGCCGCGCCGGCTACCTGCTGCGCGCCTTCCTGCGCGCCGGCGCCTTCGAGCTCGCGGCCCGGCGCCACGTGCCGGCCGGCGTCGTGGTCAACGAGTACGTCGCGCTGGCGCACGCCTTCCTGAGCAGCGAGGACGCGGGCTTCGTCAACGCGGTGCTCGACCGGCTCGCCGGCGAGCTGCGGCCGGACCCGGAGGCGGCGCCGCCCGCCTCCGCCTGAGCGGCCGCGGCCATGCAAGGCGAGTTCGAGTTCATCGCGCAGCGGCTGCGGCCGCTGGCGCGCGCGCCGGGCGCGCTCGGCCTGGCGGACGACGCGGCGCTGCTCGAGCCGCACCCGGGCATGCAGCTGGTGCTGACCAAGGATGCGATGGTCGCCGGCGTGCATTTCCTGGCGGACGACCCCGCCGGCCAGATCGCGCAGAAGCTGCTGCGCGTCAACCTCTCCGATCTCGCCGCGATGGGCGCCGCGCCGCTCGGCTATCTGCTGGCGCTCGCCCGCCCGCGCACGATCGACGACGCCTGGCTCGGCGCCTTCTGCGACGGGCTCGCAAGCGACCAGGCGGCGTTCGCGATCTCCCTGCTCGGCGGCGACACCGTCTCGACGCCGGGGCCGCTGACCCTGTCGCTCACCGCGATCGGCGAGGTGCCGCGCGGCCAGGCGCTGCGGCGCAGCGGCGCGCAAGCGGGCGACGACGTCTGGGTCTCCGGCATCCTGGGCGAGGCGGCGCTCGGGCTCGCGGCGCTGCGAGGCGCGCTGGAGGTCGCCGAGCCCGTGCGCGCGCGGCTGATCGGGCGCTACCGGCTGCCGCAGCCGCGCCTCGCGCTGGGCCAGGCGCTGCGCGGCCTCGCGCATGCCGCCATCGACGTCTCGGACGGCCTGCTGGCCGATCTCGGCCACATCTGCGAGACGTCGCATCTGGGCGCCGAGGTCCAGGTCGACCGGCTGCCGCTTTGCGCCGGCCTGCCGGCAGCGCAGGATGCCGCGCTGGCCGGCGGCGACGACTACGAGCTGCTGTTCGCCGCCGCCCCGGCGCAGCGGCCGGCGCTCGTGCGGCTGGCGCGGGAGCTGGCCCTGGCGCTCGCGCGGATCGGCGCGATGCGGCCGGCGCCGGGCATCCGCGTGCTCGACGCGAGCGGCGCCGAGATCCGCGCCGGCCGCACCGGCTGGCGGCATTTCTGAGCCGCGCGCGGCGGCGCCTCGCGGCGCCCGAGCCGGCGGCCGGGGGCGAGCCTTGACAGGGCAGGTCGCCCCACTACGATCGGCCGCAAGCGCGATAAGCAAATCCAACGCAAATCAGGGTGGCTTGAAACGATGAGTGCTCCCACAATCCGACTTCCGATGGCGATCGGCGGCCTGAGCCTCTTGCTCGGCCTGACGCTCGCCGGCGCGGGCCCCGTCCTGGCGCAGCAGTACCACGAAGCGCCGGCGCTGGCGGCGATGGTCGCGGCCGGCCAGCTGCCGCCGGTCGAGGAACGGCTGCCCAAGGAGCCGCTGGTGCAGGACGTGGTCGAGGCGATCGGCACCTATGGCGGCACGCTGCGCCGCGGCTTCCTGGGGCCCTCCGACCACAACAACTACACCCGCGTCGTCTACGACGCGCTGGTGCGCCATTCGCCGGACGGCGCCAAGATCCTGCCGCACATCGCCAAGGGCTGGGAATCCAACGACGACTTCACGCAGTGGACGGTCTTCCTGCGCGAGGGCATGAAGTGGTCCGACGGCGCGCCGTTCGGCGCCGACGACATCATGTTCTGGTACGAGCACATCGTCCTGAACAAGGATCTGAGCCCGAACGCGCCGGTCTGGATGCAGAACAAGGACGGCTCGACCGTCACGGTCGAGAAGATCGACGACGCCACCGTGCGCTGGACCTTCGCCGAGCCCAATACCGCGTTCCTCCTGAACCTCGCCAACATGGACGGCGCCGACAAGTCGATCACCAATCTGGCCTTCGTGCCGGCGCACTACATGAAGCAGTTCCATCCCGACTTCGTCGACCCGGCCGAGCTGCAGGCCAAGGTGGCGGAGCGCGGCTTCCAGACCTGGGTCGAGCTGTTCCAGGTCGAGGCGGTGCCGCACACCAGCGGCCACCGGCCGAGCACCGCGGCGTGGGTGCCCGACGGCACCACCGTCGCCGACCAGGTGTTCGTCATCAAGCGCAACCCCTACTACTTCGCCGTCGACGCCGAGGGCAACCAGCTGCCCTACATCGACGAGGTGCGGTTCACCTTCTTCGCCGATCCGCAGAGCCTGAACCTCGCCGCGATCGGCGGCCAGATCGACATGCAGGGCCGCCACATCATCATGAGCAACTACCCGGTCCTGGTCGAGAACGCCGAGAAGAGCGGCTACCGGGTGCTGACCTATCCGACCTACGGCGGCTCCGACGCGGCGCTGACGTTCAACCAGACCTACAAGAACGATCCGGAGATCGCGAAGCTGCTGCAGACCAAGGACTTCCGCATCGCGATGTCGTACGCGATCGACCGGGACGCGATCAAGGAGCTGGCTTTTCTGGGCATCGGCGAGGCGCGGCAGCCGGTGCCGGCGCCCAATCACCCCTACTATCCGGGCGACGAGTACGCCTTCAAATACACCGAGCACGACGTCGACAAGGCCAACCAGCTGCTCGACGGCATCGGCCTGACCGCGCGCGACGACCAGGGATTCCGGCTGCTGCCGAACGGCGAGCGCCTCGACCTCGAGATCAGCGTCGTGCCGGCGTTCGCCAACTGGCCCGACATCGGCCAGCTGGTCGTCGAGGACTGGGCCGACGTCGGCGTGCGCGCCCACATCGAGCTGCGCGAGCGCACGCCGCATTTCGCGATGCGCGATTCCGGCGATCTGATGATCGAGATCTGGAACGAGGACACCTCGGCCTTCCCGTTCAGCGGCCAGCCCAAGTTCGACGTGCGCAGCAATCCCGGCCTGACGCTGGCGCCGCTCAGCCAGCAGTGGATCAACACCCACGGCGCGCAGGGCGTGCCGCCGGCGCCGGAGCTGCAGCGGATCATGGACATCATCGACGAGGCCAAGGTCTCGCCGCCGGAGCGCCAGGTCGAGCTGGCGCACGAGCTGTTCCGCATCTGGACCGACGAAGTCTATGAGATCGGCACGGTCGGCCTGACGCCGATGGTGCAGGGCGTGATCGTGGTCAATCAGAAGCTGCACAACGTGCCCGAGACGGCCGCCAACGACTGGCCCCTGCGCACGCCCGGCAACACCCGGCTGGAGCAGTTCTTCTTCGAGCAGTAGGCGGTTCGGCCCGGCCCGGG
>DASUGG010000305.1:0-7654 GCA_036274135.1 Geminicoccaceae bacterium | reverse complement strand
CGCGACATCTACGGCTTCGCCCGGCCGAACTGGTTCGATGCGGTCGGCGAGGAGCACCGCGCCTGCCGCGAACGGGTCGCCCTGTTCGACGCCAGCTCGTTCGCCAAGTTCCTGCTGCTCGGCCACGACGCCGAGGCGGCGCTGTCCTGGATCTGCGCCAACGACGTCAGCCACAAGCCGGGCCGCGTCGTCTACACCCAGATCCTGAACACGCGCGGCGGCATCGAGTGCGACCTCACCGTGACCCGCCTCGCCGCCGACGCCTTCTACATCGTCACCGGCACCGGCTTCGCGACGCACGATTTCGCCTGGATCGCCCGCCATCTGCCGGAAGCCGCCGACACGCGCCTGCTCGACGTGACCTCGGCGTACGCCGTGCTGCCGGTGATGGGGCCGCGGGCGCGCGACCTGCTCGCCCGCGTCACCGCCGACGACGTCTCAAACAAGGCCCTGCCGTTCGGCCGCTGGCGCACGATCGGCATCGCCGGCGCGCCGGTGCGGGCGTTGCGCGTCACCTATGTCGGCGAGCTCGGCTACGAGCTGCACGCGCCGAGCGAGCTGGCGCTGACCGTCTACGACGCGCTGGTGCAGGCTGGCCGCGAGCTCGGCCTCGCCCATGCCGGCTACCGCGCCATCGAATCGCTGCGCCTGGAGAAGGGATATCGCGCCTGGGGCGCCGACATCGGCCCCGACCATACGCCGCTCGAGGCGGGCCTTGGCTTTGCCGTGAAGCTCGCGACGCAGCAGCCGTTTCTCGGCCGCGAGGCGCTGGAGCGGCAGCGCGCCGAGGGGCTCTCCAAGTGGCTCGCCTGCTTCACCGTCGCCCCCGAGGTCGTGCTGCTCGGCCGCGAGACCATCTACCGGGACGGCGTGCCGGTCGGCTGGCTGGGCTCGGGCGGCTATGGCTACACGGTCGGGCGCGGCATCGGCTACGGCTATGTGCGCCATCTCGGAATCGATCGCGACTGGCTGCTCGCGGGCCGCTACGAGCTCGAGGTCGCGACCGAGCGGGTCGAGGCGAGCCTGCATCTCGAGCCCCTCTACGATCCGGGCGCCAGCCGCATCCGGCAATAGGGTTGGGCTCGTCCGCCGCGCAGGGTAAGTTGCGGGCGCGACGTTGGCAGGAGGAGCGATGCGAGATCTGCTCGACGCGGCGCTCGCGGCCTACGGCAACGCGCATGCGCCCTATTCGCAGTTCCAGGTGGGCGCCGCGGTGCGCACCGAGAGCGGCCGGATCTTCGCCGGCGCCAATGTCGAGAATGCGGCCTATCCGGAGGGCAACTGCGCCGAGGCGAGCGCGCTGGCGGCGATGGTCGCGGCCGGCGAGCGGCGGATCGTCGAGGTGCTGGTGGTGGCCGGCGGCGAGCGGCTCTGCACGCCCTGCGGCGGCTGCCGGCAGCGGCTGTCCGAGTTCGGCGCGCCGGCAACCCTGGTGCATCTCTGCGATCCGGGCGGCCTGCGCCGCACCGTGACCCTGGGCGAGCTGCTGCCTCTGTCCTTCTCGCTGGGCGAGAGCGCCGCCGAGCTGGCGCCGCGCACCGCGATCGACGTGATCCAGTCCGCGGCGCCCGACTTCGAGCCGCGGCTCGGCCTCGTCCTGGGCTCGGGGCTCGGCGCTCTCGCCGACGCCCTGGAGGCGCCCGTGTCCCTTGCTTATGCGGACCTGCCGGGATTTCCGCGGCCGACCGTCGAAGGGCATGGCGGCCGCCTGCTGCTCGGGCGGCTGGAGGGCGTGCCCGTGGCCTGCCTGCAGGGCCGCGCGCATCTCTACGAGGGCGTGCCGGCGGGCGCGGTCAACGTGCCGATGCGCACGCTCAAGGCCCTGGGCTGCGAGATCCTTGTCCTGACGAACGCGGCGGGCTCGCTTCGCCCGGAGATCGGCGCGGGCACCATCGTGCTGATCGCCGACCACATCAACCTGCTCGGGCAGAACCCCCTGGTCGGCGCCAACGACGCCGCGATCGGCCCGCGCTTTCCCGACCTTTCCGAGGTCTACGATGCGGGCTTGCGCGCGCAGCTCGCGCGGATCGCCGAGAAGCTCGGCATCGAGCTTCCGAGCGGCGTCTACGTCGCGGTGCTGGGGCCGAGCTTCGAGACGCCGGCCGAGATCCGGGCGTTGCGGACGCTCGGCGCCGACCTTGTGGGCATGTCGACCGTGCCCGAGGCGATCAGCGCCCGCCATGCCGGCCTGCGGGTGGTCGGGCTGTCGGTGGTGACCAATCTCGCCGCAGGGCTCGCCGCAGAGCCGCTCTCGCACGCCGAGACGCTGGCGCAGGCCTCGACCGCCGCGGCGAAGCTCGCCGGGCTGCTGCGCGCCTTCTGCCGGGAGATCGCCCATGCCTGAAGCCGCAGCCGATCTGATCGCGCGGGCGCAGACCGCGCCGGTCGACGCGACGCTCGCGGCACGCGCGCTGCCGCTGCTCGACCTCACCAGCCTGAACGATGCCGACACCGACGCCGACATCGAGCGGCTGTGCCGGCGCGCGGCCGAGTACGGCACCGCCGCGGTCTGCATCTGGCCCCGCTTCGTGCCGCTCGCCAAGGGGCTGCTGCGCGGGTCGGGCGTGCGGCTCGCGACGGTGGCCAACTTCCCGCATGGCGGCGACGACATCGCTGGCGCCGCAAAGGAATGCGCCGCGGCCGTCGCCGCGGGGGCCGACGAGGTCGACGTGGTGGCGCCGATCGCGGCGATCCGCGGCGGCGACATCGGCATGGTGAGCGAGCTGGTCACGGCCTGCCGGACGGCGGCTGCCGAGACGACGCTGAAGGTGATCCTCGAGACCGGCGTGCTCGGCGACCCGTCTCTGATCGCCGGTGCGGCGCGGGCGGCGGTGATGGCCGGCGGCGACTTTCTGAAGACCTCCACCGGCAAGGCGGCGGTCGGCGCGACCCTAGAGGCCGCGGCGGTGCTGCTCGCGGTGATCGAGGAGGCGGACGGCAAGGTCGGCTTCAAGGCCGCGGGCGGCATCAGGACCGCGCAGCAGGCGGCCTCCTATCTTTTCCTGGCGGAGCAGCTGATCGACCCCTCCTGGGCCTGCCCCCGCACGTTCCGCTTCGGCGCATCGGCGCTGCTGGACGATCTCCTGCGCGCGCTGCCGCCGGGCTCCGCGGAAGGGGACGCGTAGGGCTCTCAGCCGGCGCCTATGTTGAAGGCGTGGCGGAGCCCGTCGAAGACGTACTGCACCGCGAGTGCCGCCAGCAGGATGCCGAGCAGGCGCGAGATGACGAGGGTGAGCGTCGGCCCGAGCAGGCGCTCGATCGGCTCGACGAACAGAAAGATCCCGGCGCACAGCGCCATCACGACGAGGAGGACGGCGATCACCGCCGCCTGCGCCGCGACGTCGCCCTCATACTGCGCCGTCAGCAGCATGATCGAGGTGATCGCGCCGGGCCCCGACAGCAGCGGGATCGCCAGCGGGAAGACCGAGATGTCGGCGTGGCCGCCGACGTCGCGCAACTCGTCCGCCGAGCGCGACCGGCGGCCGATGCGGCGCTCGAACACCATCTCGAGCGCGATCAGCAGCAGCATGACGCCGCCGGCGGTGCGAAAGGCCGGCAGGCCGATGCCGAGCAGGCCGAGCAGCGGATCGCCGAGCAGGGCGAAGCCGAGCAGAATGATCGCGGCGATCAGGACGCCCCGCAGCGCCATCCGCCGGCGCGCGACGGCGGGCATGCCGACCGTGAGCGCGAGCAGCAGCGGCACCAGGCCGAGCGGGTCGATGACGACGAACAGCGTCGTGAAGGCGTGCACCACGACATCGATCATGTCGAACCGTCTGCCCAGCTGCCGGGCTGGCGTCAATCGGCCAGTCGGCTAGGATCGTCGCATGCTGCCGCAGGAGATCATCCGCAAGAAGCGCGACGGCGGCGTCCTCGACGCCGAGGAGATCGCGTTCTTCGTCGAGGGCATGAGCGCCGGCCGGATCTCCGAGGGCCAGGCCGCAGCCTTCGCGATGGCGGTGTATTTTCATGGCATGACCCGGGCGGAAACCGCGGCGCTGACCCTCGCCAAGGCGGCCTCCGGACACCGTCTCGAATGGGGCGATCTCGGGCCGGTCGTCGACAAGCACTCGACCGGCGGCATCGGCGACAAGGTCAGCCTGATCCTCGCGCCGATCCTGGCGGCTTGCGGCGCCTACGTGCCGATGATCTCCGGGCGCGGCCTCGGCCACACCGGCGGCACCCTCGACAAGCTCGACAGCGTGCCGGGCTATGACACCGCGCCCGATCTCGAGCGCCTGCGCCGCGCCGTGCGCACCGCCGGCTGCGCGATCATCGGCCAGACGGCGGAGTTGGCGCCGGCCGACCGGCGCCTGTATGCGATCCGCGACGTCACCGCGACGGTCGAGAGCGTGCCGCTGATCGTCGCCTCGATCCTGTCGAAGAAGCTCGCGGCCGGGCTCGACGCGCTGGTCATGGACGTCAAGGTGGGCTCCGGCGCCTTCCTGCCCTCGCTCGATGCCGCCCGCGAGCTTGCCCGCAACCTGGTCGAGGTGGCGAACGAGGCCGGGCTGCCCTGCCGCGCGCTGCTGACCGACATGAGCCAGTGCCTCGGCCACAGCGCCGGCAATGCGCTCGAGGTCCGCGAGGCGATCGATCTGTTGACCGGAGCGCGCAAGGACGCGCGGCTGCAGGAGGTCACGCTGGCGCTGTCGGCCGAGCTTCTCCTGATGGCCGGTATCGCCTCCGATGCGGATGATGCCCGCACGCGGGCGCTGCGGGCGCTGGACAGTGGCGCCGCCGCCGAGCGCTTCGCGCGCATGGTCGCCGCGCTCGGCGGGCCTAGCGACCTGATCGAGCGAGCTTCGCGCCACCTCCCCGCCTGCACCGTGCAGCGGCCGGTGCATCTGCCGCGCTCCGGCACGATCGCCAGCATCAATGCGCGCGCGCTCGGCCTCGCGATCATCGCGCTGGGCGGCGGCCGGACCAATCCGGCCGACACGGTCGACCATGCGGTCGGTCTCAGCGAGATCGCAGGCGTCGGCGAGCCGGTCGGCGCCGACCGTCCCTTTGCCGTCGTGCACGCCCGCAGCGAGGCCGAAGCCGAAGCCGCCGCGCGCAGGATCGAAGCCGCCGTGAACGTCGTCGACGAGCCCTTCGGGCCGTTTTCCGGCGTGATCATCGGGGCCGTCGCGCCGGGTTGACCAGAGGCCCGAAAGCGCTTGACCGGTGTCGCCAGCAGGTTCAGAATCGTTTGGTCGGAAACGAAGCTGGGAGATGAGACGCAGCTTTTCCTGGTTTCGCGGTAACAACTGGCCAGGAGGGTGCCTAATCAGCATGACTCCGCCCGACAATGTGTAAGTGCCCGGAAACTTGAGTATTGGTCTAAAATTGTGTCCGGCACCAGTGTCGGACCGGGAGACTTGGTGTCTTCCCGCGAGAAACCCCGCCCACAACACCCGACGTGGCGGGGTTTCTTCTGTTCAGTGGATGCTCGTGTCGGGCAGCAAACCGGTTTGCGATGCCGACTGCTCGGCCGTACGGCTGTCGCCCGCATCGGACGGACGATCCCGGGTCAGCTCGTCGGCGAGCCTCAGAAACGACTCCTCGACCTGTCGATAAGCCGCGCGCACCGGGCTCAGCCATTCCAGCAGGCGCCAGCCCCGGGTGGCGAGAATCGTGCCGAGGCGCTCCTGCGCCCAGCCGATTCCGTGACGCCTCGCCGCCACGATCATCTCGTACATGGCCTGCTCGGCCGGTACCCACCGCCCCTCGGCCGGGTTGCCGGTGCCGTCGATGTCCGGGAACAGAAGCCTCCAGACCGCGCCGCCGCGCCGGTCGGCGATCAGGATCTCGCCATCGAACCGGGTGCCGAGCGCCGAGGGCATCAGCGTGGTCCTGGCGAGCTTGCGAAGCTCGGTCACCCCGCCCGCGTCGCGCAGCGCCCAGATCTCGCCGCTGCACTCGTCGCCGAAGACGAAGACCCCCTGCCAGTCGGGAAACGCGCTGCCGCGATAGACGGCGCCGCCGATCACCGCGCAGCGGTCGGGGTCGTGCGGGTATTCGACCACCGGCCACACGAGGTCGGAACGACCGCACTCCTCGATGCACTCGTTGCCCTCGGCGAGGGGCCAGCCGAAGTTGGCGCCCGGCTCGATGGGTGCCGGCATCAGGTTGATCTCTTCCCAGGCGTGCCGGCCGACGTCGGGGATGTACAGGTCGCCGGTCGCGCGATCGAAAGCGAAGCGCCAGGGGTTGCGCAGGCCGGACGCCAGGATCTCGTAGCGGGCGGCGGACATGGTCGCGGCGATGAGGCGCGGCGCGGCGAGCATCGTGGGCTCGACGTTCAGGCGCAGGATCTTGCCGCGCGGCTCATCCGGATCCTGGGCGATCGGCTCGATGTTGCCGTTGGCCTGCGTGTCGCCGACGCACAGGTAAAGCAGTCCGTCGCGCGGGCCAAACGCGAGATGGCCGCAATGGTGCATGGGCTTGTAGCGAGGGATCGTCAGCAGAACCTGCTCGCTCGCGGCGATCGCTTCGAGCCCCGAGGGCATCACCTCGAAGCGGCTGAGCACGAGATCGCCTTGCAGGTCGACGAAGGTCACGTAGACGTAGGGCGTCGCCGGGAACCTCGGCGAGAAGGCGAGGCTCAAGACGCCGTCCTCGATATCTGGATTGGCGATGAGACGATCGCTCAGATCGAGGAAGAGCTGCGGCAGCAGCCTGCCGTCGGCGATGACCCGGATCTCGGCCTCGTGATAGTCGACGACGTAGATCCGTTCCCGACCGTCCGGCGGCGATGCGAGATTGGACGGCTCATCGAGGCCGTCGGCGACGAGCTCGACCGTGCCGAGGCCGGCAGCCGCCTGCGCCGCCGCGGCCGACGCCAGGCACAGGACGAGCAGGAGCGGAAAGGCTGCCAGGTCGAATTGCCGTCTGCTGTGCATGGTGCCATCGACCATCCGCGAGCGGCTTCGCCTTCGCTCCGATCCTCCTCGCCAGTCGGGCCGCCATGGCCTTGCTCGACGCGTTCGGGCGCTGTCGATCGTAGCGAGGGCATGTCGATGCTCAACCCGGCGGCCAGCGGCCGCCGACATCCCCAGATACGCAGATTCGCATGATAGCGGCGCCGCAATGGCCGCCGGGCGCGCTTCAGGGCCGCATGCCCGCCGGGATCAACCGGCCCTGGAGGTCATCGCGCGGCAGAGCGCAGCGCCGGGCTCGCCCGCTCGAGCGCCTCGAACGCCTCCCGGAACGTCGCGGCGTAGGCGGGCAGCTCGTAGATCGTGGCGTGCGCGGCGCCGGCCAGGGAGCGCTCGAAGACCAGATTGGCGATCCGGTTGCGCAGCGCGGCGGTGCGCTGCGGCCTGACCACGTGGTCGCCCTCGGCGGCGATCATCGCCACCGGCGTGTCGTTGCCCTGCATGTGCTCGACGCTCGCGAAGCGGTCCTGCAGCAGCAGCCTCACCGGCACCCAGAAATACGCCTCCCTGGCGATCGCCTCGATGGAATCGAAGGGCGTGACCAGCAGGATGCCGGCCAGCGGGCGCTGCCTGGAGAGGTAGGTCGCGACGCCCGAGCCCAGCGAGATGCCGACCGCGAAGGTGCGCGCCGGGCGAAGCCGGCGCTGCATCGCGTCGTAGATCCCGAGCGCATCGGCGAACAGCGCCGCCTCGCTTGGCTGCCCCGTGCTCGGGCCGTAGCCGCGATAGTG
>DASUGG010000304.1:0-11274 GCA_036274135.1 Geminicoccaceae bacterium | reverse complement strand
CTCGGCCGTCGCCTTCGCCTCCGCCCGGCTCATGCTCGCGAGCGTCCCCGTGAACACCAGGGTCTTGCCGGCGAGCGGCGAGACGCCGCCGGCCGGGGGAGCGGCGTCCGCCACCTCGATCTGCTCCGCCAGGTCGTCGAGCACCTGGCGATTGTGGCTCTCGGCGAAGAATTCAAAGATCGCCTCCGCGACTTTCGGACCAATGCCGTCGATGTTCTCGAGCTCCGCGCGCGCTTCGGCATCGCCCTGCTGCGCCTTCTGCATCGCCTCGCGCCAGGCCGCCAAGCTGACGTAGTGGCGCGCGAGCAGGCGAGCGTTGGTCTCGCCCACGAAGCGTATCCCCAACGCGTTGATGAAGCGCTCAAGGGGAACGCTGCGCCGCGCCTCGATCGCGCGTCGCAGGTTCTCTGCCTTCTTGGTCCCCCAACCGGGCAGCTGCGCCAGGGCGCCGAGGCGCTCGGGATCGCCCGCTAGGCGAAATAGGTCGGCTGGCTGCGCGATCAAGCCCGCCTCGAGCAGCTGCGGCACCTGCTTGCGCCCGAGCCCCTCGATGTCGAACGCGTCGCGGCTGACGAAATGGCGCAACCGCTCGGTGATCTGGGCGGCGCAGATCAGCCCGCCGGTGCAGCGCCGTACCGCCTCGCCCGGCGGCCGCACGGCGAGGCTGCCGCAGACCGGGCAGTGGTCGGGAAAGACGTAGGGCTCGGTGCCGGGCGGGCGACGGTCGGTGCGCACCTCGACGACCTGAGGAATCACGTCGCCGGCCCGCTGGATCACGACCGTGTCGCCGACCCGGATGTCCTTCGACCGGATGAAGTCCTCGTTGTGCAGCGTCGCACGGGCCACGACGACGCCGCCGACGGTGACCGGCTCGAGCGTGGCGACCGGCGTCAGCGCCCCGGTACGGCCGACCTGGACCGAGATGCCGTTGACCCTGGTCTCGGCCTGCATCGCGGCGAACTTGTACGCGATCGCCCAGCGCGGCGCGCGGCCGACGAAGCCGAGGCGGCGCTGGTAGTCGATCCGGTCGACCTTGATGACGATCCCGTCGATGTCGTAGGGCAGCTCGAAACGCTGCTCGGCGATCCTGCCATAATAGGAGGCGAGCGCCGCCTCGCCGGCGCAGCGCTCGGTCAGCGGGTTGACCCGGAAACCGTAGTCGCGCAGCGCCGCCAGGAAGTCGCTGTAGCTGCCGCCGATCGGCGGGTTCGCCTCGCCCCAGGCGTAGCCGAAGAAGCGCAGCCGCCGGCTGGCGGTGATGGCGGGGTCGAGCTGGCGCAGCGAGCCGGCGGCGGAGTTGCGCGGGTTGGCGAACAGCGGCTCGCCGGCCGCCTCGCGCCGCGCGTTGAGCGCCAGAAAGTCGGCGCGCTCCATGTAGACCTCGCCGCGCACCTCCAGCACGCGCGGCGGCCGCTTCGTCTCCAGCCGCTGCGGAATGTCGTGGATCGTGCGCAGATTGGCGGTGACGTCCTCGCCGACGGTGCCGTCGCCGCGGGTCGCGCCCTGCACCAGCACGCCGTCCTCGTAGCGCAGGCTCGAGGACAGGCCGTCGATCTTGGGCTCCGCCACCACGTCGAGCGGCGCCTCCTCGGCCAGGCTCAGGAAGCGGCGGGCGCGGCGCAGGAACTCGACCACCTCCGCCTGCTCCATCGCGTTGTCGAGCGACAGCATCGGCACCCGATGGATGATCTTGCCGAACGCCTCGACGGGCGCCGCGCCGACCCGGTGCGCCGGGCTGTCCGGCCGGACCAGCTCGGGAAAGCGCGCCTCGATCGCGGCGTTGCGCCGCCGCAGCGCGTCGTACTCGGCATCCGACACCTCGGGCGCGTCGTCGCGGTAGTAGAGCCGGTCGTGGCGGGCGATCTCGGCGGCGAGCCGCGCGAGCTCGGCGCGCGCCTGCGCGGGCGTCAGCTGGTCGACGGGAAGGGGCTCGGGCATGCGGGATCAGGCCGAGCGCGCGAGCAGGCTGTCGGCGGCGGCGCGCGCCGCGTCGGTGATGCGCGCGCCGGCCAGCATGCGGGCGATCTCCTCGCGCCGCGACTCCGGCGCGAGCGGCACGGCGGTGACGACGGCGCGGCCGCCCTGCGCCGCCTTCTCGACCCGCCAGTGATGCTCGGCCCTGGCGGCGATCTGCGGCGCATGCGTCACCGCCAGCACCTGCACCGTGCCGCCCAGCCGGGCCAGGCGCTCGCCGACCGCGGCTGCGGTGGCGCCGCCGATGCCGGTATCGACCTCGTCGAACACCAGGGTCGGCACCGAGCCGACCCGCGCCAGCACCACCTTGATCGCCAGCATCAGCCGCGCCAGCTCGCCGCCGGAAGCGATCTTGGCGATCGCGCCCGGCTCCTGGCCGGGATTGGTCGCCACCTCGAAGGCGACGCGCTCGGCGCCGTCCGCCGACCAGTCCGCCTCCGGCAGCGGCATGAGGCGGACCGCGAAGCGGGCCTTGTCGAGCTTGAGCGGCGGCAGCTCGGCCATCACCGCCTTGCCGAGCGCGACCGCTGCCCGACCGCGCGCCGCCGACAGGCGGCGGCAGTGCTGCTCCAGGGCCTCGCGCGCGCCGGCGGCCGCCTTGGCCGCTTCGGCCAGGCGCTCGCCGCCGGCATCGATCGCGGCCAGGCTCGCGGCCGTCGCGTCGCGCAGCCGCGGCAGGTCGGCGACCGCGACGCGGTGCTTGCGGGCGGCGGCGCGCAGCGCGAACAGGCGCTCCTCGATCTGCTCGAGGCGCTCGTCGCCATGCGCGAGTTCGTGGCCGGCGCGCTCCAGCGCGGCGTCCGCCTCGGCCAGCTCGACCCGGGCCCGGTCGAGGGCCGCGACGGCGGCGTCCAGCGCACCACCGGCGCGCTCGCAGACCCGCTCGATCAGCCGCTGCGCGCCGCCGAGCCGGCCCTCGACGCCGCCGCCGTCGCGCAGCAGCGCGAGCGCCTCGCCGATCGCCCCGGTCAGCTTCTCGCGGTCCATCAGGCGGGCGCGCAGCGTCGCCAGGCTCTCCTCCTCGTCCGGCCCCGGCGCCAGCGCCTCGAGCTCGGCGAGGACGTGGCGCAGATACTCCTCCTCCGCCGCGGCCCGCTCGAGCTGGCCGGCGAGCTCGGCGCGCTGCCGCTCCAGCTCGCGCCAGCGCCCATGCGCCGCGCGCAGCTCCGCGACCGTGCCCTCGAGCCCGCCATAGGCGTCGAGCAGGCTACGCTGCACCGCCGGCTCGAACAGTCCCTGCTGCTCGTGCTGGCCGTGCACCTCGATCAGCAGCGCGCCGATCTGGCGCATCAGGCCGGTGCCCACCGGCTGGTCGTTGACGAAGCCGCGCGAGCGGCCGTCGGCGCCGACCACGCGGCGCAGGACCAGATCGTCCTCGGCGGCGATGCCGTGCTCGGCGAGCAGCGCTTCGACCGGCTCGCCGGCCGCCGGCGCGAACACGGCGCTGACGCTCGCCTGGCTGGCGCCGCGGCGGACCAGATCGCGATCCGCCCGGCCGCCCAACGCCAGCCCGAGCGCGTCGAGCAGGATCGACTTGCCCGCCCCGGTCTCGCCGGTGAGCACGCAAAGTCCCGGGGCGAACGTCAGGTCGAGGCGCTCGATCAGCACGACGTCACGAATGGTCAGGCTGGTCAGCATGGCCGTGGGGTCCGCCGGCGCGAGGCGCGCGCACCGCCGCAGGGCGTCGCCACGCGCGAGACTGCCCCGCCGCGCGCCGGCCCCTCACGCTCCAGCCTTCATTGCGGCAGCCCCCCGACCAGGGCGTAGCTGTCCTGGTACCAGTCGCTGCCGGGAAAGTTGTAGCCCAGCACCGCGGCCGTCCGGCGCGCCTCCTGGTCCACGCCGAGCGCCATATACGCCTCCGTCAGCCGGTGCAGCGCCTCCGGGACGTGGGTCGTGGTCTGATACTGGCTGATCACGTTGTTGAAGCGGTTGATCGCCGCGAGATAGTCGCCGCGGCGGAGATAATAGCGGCCGATCTCCATCTCCTTGCCGGCGAGGTGGTCGCGCGCGAGGTCGGCCTTGATCTCGGCGTCGCGGGCGTAGCGGCTCTGCGGAAACCGCCGGATCAGCTCGTCGAACGCCTGCAGCGCGAGCTCGGTCATCTTCTGGTCGCGGCCGACGTCGGAGATCTGCTCGTAGTGCGCGACGCCGATCAGGTAGTAGGCGTAGGCGACGTCCTGGTTGCCGGGGTGCAGGTCGATGAAGCGCTGCGCCGCCGAGACCGCCTCGTCGTAGTCGTTGGCCTCGTAGAAGGCGTAGGCCGACATCAGCTGCGCCCGGGTCGCCCATTCGGAATAGGGATGCTGGCGCTCGACCTCCTCGAACGCGCGTGCCGCCTGGCGGTCGTCGCCCTGCTGCATGAGGTCCATGGCGCGGTTGTAGAGCTCGTCGACGGGCTCCTCGACATAGTCCTCCTCGTCGCGGTCGCTGCTGGCGCAGGCGCCGACGCCGAGGAGCACGCCGAGAAGCAGGCCAATCGCCGCCCTCCGGATGCCGCGGGGTTCGATCAGGCTCAGGCTCATCGCGGGCTCCAACATTCTGAGCTGCTGCCAGCCTGTCAAGCAGCAGGTCGATGCGCAGCGGTCGCGTCCGCGCGCCGGGCCGACGGGCGACGGTTGCGCCCTGCCCCGGCAGATCCTAGGCTCGCGACGCCGCGCCTGCGGGGTCCCGTCGGCGGCGACGTCGCGACAGGCGCCTCGGCGGCGGCGCCCGTGCGATCACGAGGAAGCGGATGAGCGGCCACACCAAGCGCATCGACGGGCATGTCGGCGAGCGCATCCGGCTGCGCCGGACCGAGCTCGGCCTGACCCAGGAGCAGCTCGCCGAAGCGCTCGCCGTCTCCTACCAGCAGATCCAGAAATACGAGACCGGCGCCAATCGCGTCAGCGCCGGACGGATGCTGGAGATCGCACGCAAGCTCGGCGTCGACGTCGGCTACTTCTTCGAGGGGCTGAGCGAGGCGGACGACCCCGGCCTGCCGCTCGAGCATGGCGGCCGCCAGCGCTCCGCGATCGAGCTGGTGCGCAAGTTCGGCCAGATCAAGGACCCGGACGTGCGCGCCGCGATCGCCGGCCTGGTCAAGACGATCGTCGACCGGGCGGGCTGAGCCGCATCGCGGGCTCAGGCGATCGCGGCCTGGCGCGCCGGCGCCGCCGGCTCCGGCACGCCGGGTGCGGTGACCACGCGCCAGGCGCGCGGGTCGGCGAACAGCGCGCGCAGCAGCTGGTTGTGCAGGGTGTGGCCGGCGCGGCGGCCCACGAAGCGGCCGATGATCGGCCCGCCCGCCGTGTACAGGTCGCCGATGGTGTCGAGCACCTTGTGGCGCACGAACTCGTCCGGAAAGCGCAGGCCGCCGTCGCTCAGCACCTGGTCGTGGCTGACCACGACGGCGCTCTTGAGCGAGCCGCCGAGCCCCAGGCCGCGCGACCAGAGCTCCTCGATGCGGTCGGCGAAGCCGAAGGTCCGGGCCCGGCCGATCTCCGCCTTGAAGGCGTCCGGCGTGAACGGGAAGCGCAGGCTCTGATGGTCGATCAGCGGATGGTCGAAATGGATCGCGCAGTCGATCTCGAAGCGCGGCGCCGGCTCCAGCCGGGCGCTCTTGTTCTGGCCGGACACCGTGACCGGCCTCAGGATCTCGATCCAGCGGCGCGGCCGATCCTGCTCGATCACGCCGGCGCATTCGATCAGGAACACGAAGGGCTGGGCGCTGCCGTCCATGATCGGCAGCTCCGGCCCGCCCAGCTCGATCAGCGCGTTGTCGATCTCGCACGCCGCCAGCGCCGCCATCAGATGCTCGATCGTGGCGATCGTCGGGCCGCCCGGCCGGCCCAGCTTGGTGCACATCGTGGTGTCGCAGACCTGGTCGTAGCGGGCGGCCACCGGCGTTCGGTCCGGCTGGTCGTAGCGCAGGAAGCGGATGCCGCTGTCCGCCTCGGCGGGGCGCAGCGACAGCGATACCTTGGCGCCGGTATGCAGACCCGTACCGACGCAGCCGATCGGGTTGCGCAAGGTCCGCTGCGCACGACCGACGCTCTCGCCCAACGACCGATCAGGCGTCAGCACCATTCGCTCCCGTCCGTAGCCAACCCCTACGCCCCGATGGCAGGGCATCGGCGCAACAATCGCCAGCGAGGGTGACAGGCACCCTCCAGACAAGATCTAGTCAATCCTGTCTGGAGGGCTCAAATCACACTTCGTGACAGTTTGTTACAACCGATCCTTGAGGAAGGGGCTGATCTCCGGGCTCAGCGGCGAAGGAACGCCGGAATGTCGTAGACGTCCTCCTCGGCGCTCGCGCGCCGCTCCTCGGCCTCGCCGGCCATCACCGGCTCGGGCACGCGCTCGGGCTCCGGCTGATCCGGCCGTGGCTCGGCGCGCTGCCGGCCGAAGCTCGCCGTCACGCGCTCGAACAGGCTGGGCGAGCGCTCCACGTCGCGGACCGGGGCGCGCAGCTTGCCCCATTCCTGGAACCGCTCGCTCGGCGGCAGGGGCGGATAGCCGGGCTCGCCGAGCCTGGGCGGGTAGGCCGGCTGGCGGATCGTTTCCGGCTGTGGCGCCACCTGGGCGTGCCGGACCTGCGGCGCCTCGCCGTACGGTGCCGCCGGTTGCGCCGCGGGCGGCGTGCCCGCTGCGGCGGCGACCCCCGCCTGGGCCGCCTGGCCGTGGCTCGCCGGCGGCCGCAGGCGGAAGCTCGGCGCCGGCGCCGCGGGCGGCGGGGCGCTGACGGTCGCGGCGGCGGCGGTCGCCGCTGCCTTGGCGTCGTGCGCCTCGATCCCGGTCGCGACCACCGAGACCCGCATCTGGCCGTTGATCGATTCGTCCAGGGTCGAGCCGACGATGATGTTGGCGTCGGGATCGACCTCCTCGCGGATCCGGTTCGCCGCCTCGTCGACCTCGAACAGGGTCATGTCCGGCCCGCCCGTGATGTTGATCAGGACGCCGCGCGCACCCTTCATCGACACCTCGTCGAGCAGCGGGTTGGAGATCGCCGCCTCGGCCGCCTCGATCGCGCGGCGGTCGCCGTCGGCCTCGCCGGTGCCCATCATCGCCTTGCCCATCTCGCTCATCACGGTCCGGATGTCGGCGAAGTCGAGGTTGATCAGGCCCGGCATCACCATCAGGTCCGTGACGCCGCGCACGCCCATGTGCAGCACGTTGTCGGCGAGCTTGAACGCGTCGGCGAAGGTGGTGCGCTCGTTGGCGATCCGGAACAGGTTCTGGTTCGGGATCACGATCAGCGTGTCGACATACTGCTGCAGCTCGGCGAGGCCGCCCTCGGCGACGCGCATGCGGTGCGCGCCCTCGAAGTGGAACGGCTTGGTGACCACGCCGACCGTCAGGATGCCCTGCTCGCGCACCGCGCGGGCGATCACCGGCGCCGCGCCGGTGCCGGTGCCGCCGCCCATGCCGGCGGTGATGAACACCATGTGGCTGCCCTGCAGCTGGTCGAGCAGCTCGTCGATCGCCTCCTCGGCGGCGGCGCGGCCGATCTCGGGCCGGGCGCCGGCGCCGAGGCCCTGGGTGATGGACGACCCCAGCTGGACGCGCCGCTCGGTCAGCGACTGGTGCAGCGACTGCGCGTCGGTGTTGCAGGCGACGAACTCGACCCCCTCGAGATGCGAGGTGATCATGTTGTTGACGGCATTGGTGCCGGCGCCGCCGACCCCGATCACGGTGATCCGTGGTCGTAGCTCATGGGTCACCGGCATACTCAGATTGATGGTCATTGTTACACATCCTCCTCCGTTGCGGCCCGGGGTTCGGGCCCCTTCCTCCTGAGCGGGCCGTTTTCGGCTCTCTGCTCAAAAGTTCTCTCGCAGCCACTGGCCGAACTTGGCGAGCGGTCTCGTGGCGGCTGGATTCCAGCGGCGCGACCCGAAGGTCAGGCCGCCCTCGTCGCGCACCGACCAGGCCAGCAAGCCGGCGGCGGTGGTCGCGGCGGTGAGGTCCTGCAGGCCGGGGCCGCCCGCGAACGGGCGCGCCCGGCCGACCCGCGCCGGCATGTCGAACAGCTCCTCGGCGAGCTCGACGATGCCCTCGATCTGGCTGGCGCCGCCGGTCAGCACGAGGCGGCGGCAGGTGACCGGACTGCCCTCGATGCGGGCGCGGACCAGGTGCAGGGTCTCCTCGACCCGCGGCCGGATGATCTCGGTCAGCCGCGCGCGCGAGATCAGCTGCACCGGCGGCTGGCCGGGATCGCCGATGCCCGGCACCTCGAGCTGCTGCCGGCCGTCGCCGGCGCGCGACAGCACGCTGCCGTACAGGCTCTTCAGCCGCTCCGCCTGGGCGCGGCCGGTCGACAGCCCGAAGGCCAGGTCCTGGGTGACGTGCTGGCCGCCGAGCGGCACCGCGTGGATCTCCTGCACCCGGCCCTCGGCGAAGCGCGCGACGCCGGTGACGCCGCCGCCGAGATCGAGGACCAGGGCGCCCTGGCTCGCCTCGTCGTCGCTCAGGCTGGCGAGCCCGGAGGCATAGGGCGCCGCGACCACGCCGGCGACCTCGAGATGGCAGCGCTCGACCGCCGCGACGAGGTTGTGGATCGGCGCCGCGGCGGCGCAGATCAGATGCACGTTGACCCGCAGCCGGCCGCCGATCATGCCGCACGGGTCGCGCAGCGGCTGGCCGCCGTCCAGGGTGATGGTGACCGGCAGCGCGTGCAGCACCTCGACGCCGCCGCTGCGCGCCTCGGCCTGGGCGTGGGTCAGCGCGCGCCCGAGGTCGGCCGCGGTCACCGGGCGATGGCCGATCTCCAGCTCGATCGGCGAGCGCCTGGAGTGGGGCCGGCCGGCCGCGACGCCGAGCACGACCTCGCGCAGGGTCTGGCCGGCCTGCTGCTCCGCCTCGTGCACCACCGCCACGATCGACGCCTCGACCGCCTCGACGTCGACGATCTCGCCGGCGCGCAGGCCTTCGGCCAGCTGATGGCTCGCGCCGAGCAGCTCGAAGGCGCCGCCGCGCGGCCGCGCGACCAGGCAGCACATCTTGGTCGTGCCGATGTCGAGCACGCCGATCGGCTCGCGGCGGCCGCCCGGCCGCGGCTCGGCCCGATTCAGCGCGACGACGTTGTTCGCCTTCATGCTTTGCCGTCCTGCAGCGCTTCCGGGTCCAGGCGCAGCCGCAGCCGGTCGGGCAGGAAGCGCAGGTCGATCACCGAGACCGCCCGCTCGAGCAGCGCGTCGTCGCGCGCCTTCTGCGCGAGGAAGCGCCAGGCGCCGAGCACGCCCCGCTCCGGCAGCAGCACGTCGACCCGATTGTCGAGGCGGAGCGTCCAGCGCCGGTCGCCGATCCAGGTGGCGGCCGCGACGCGCGCCCACAGCGCCGGCTCGGTCGAGAGCACGGCGAACAGCCGTGCCGCATGGCGCGGCGCCTGATCGCCGACCAGCACGCGCAGCTGGCCCCAGCGGATCTCGGGCTCGGCGACGCCCGGCCCCTCGCCGGCCTCCAGGGTCGCGATGTCCGGCGCGATCACCTCGCCGCCGCGGTCCACCAGCGCGAAGCCGTCGGCCCGCTGCCACAGCGCGAGCGGCTGCCGCTCGATCAGGCGGACCTCGATGCGGTCGGGCAGCAGCCGCTCGACGCTCGCCCGCTCGACCCAGGGCAGCTGCTCGAGGCGTGCCTGGGTGGCGACCGGATCGACCGTCAGGATCGGCTGGCCGATCGCGACGCCGAGCTTCTCCCGCAACGCCACCGGATCGGTCCGCACGCGGCCGTCGGCGTAGACCTCGTGCACCGCGAAGCCCAGGCGGCCGGACAGCGCCAGCGCCCGGTCGGCGAGCGTCGCCGCGGCCTGCGCCCCGATCCCCGAGCTGCCGACCCAGAAGCCGACCCCGCCGATCAGGCAGGCGGCCAGCCCGAGGCTGCCGCCGTAGATGGTCGGCTGCCACCAGCGCGGCTTCGGCGGCCGGCGCAGATACAGGCTGGCGCGGCGCGCCGCGAGCGTCATGCGTCGCATCGCGCGTCCTCCACGAGCTGCTGCACCAGATCGGCGAAGCCGATGCCGACATGCGCCGCCTGCTCGGGCACCAGCGAGATCGGCGTCATGCCCGGCTGGGTGTTGATTTCGAGCAGGTACAGGCCGTCGGGATCGTCCGGGTCGAGGCGGAAGTCGGAGCGGGTCACGCCGCGGCAGCCGAGCGCCCGATGCGCGCGCAGGGCGTGCTCCAGGGCGCGCTCGTAGAGGTCGGGCGACAGCGGCGCCGGGATCAGATGCTCGGCCTCGTTCGCGGTGTACTTGGCGTGGTAGTCGAAGAAGCCGTGCTGGTGCCGGATCTCGGTGACCGCGAGCGCCCGGTCGCCGAGCACGCCGACGGTCAGCTCGCGGCCGGCGACGTAGCGCTCGACCAGCACCTCGCTGCCATAGGGCCACTGGTTGCGGTCGATCGGTGCCTCGGCCGGATCGCGCACGATCCTGACGCCGACGCTCGAGCCCTCCTGGTTGGGCTTGACCACGTAGGGCACCGGCAGCGGGATCTCGCCGTGGCGCAGCGCCTCGACCGTGGTGAGGTGGCTTTCCGGGCAGCGCAGGCCGGCGCTCGCGAACAGGCGCTTGGCCATCGCCTTGTTCATCGCCAGTGCCGAGGCCAGCACGCCGGAATGGCTGTAGGGAATGCCCATGATCTCGAGCAGGCCCTGCACCGTGCCGTCCTCGCCGAAGCGGCCGTGCAGCGCGTTGTACACGACGTCGGGACGCAGTTCGGCGAGGCGCGCCGGCAGGTCGCGGCCGACGTCGATCGGGCTCACCCGGTAGCCGCGCGCGCGCAGCGCCGTGACCGCCGCCTCGCCGCTCACCAGCGAGACGTCGCGCTCGGCCGACCAGCCGCCCATCAGCACCGCGACATGCCTCATGCCGCCGCCTCCAGGTGGTTGTCGGGCCGGCCGATGCGGTGGATCTCCCACTCGAGCGCGATGCCGCTGTCGGCCAGCACCCGGGCGCGCACCAGCTCGCCCAGCGCCTCGATCTCGGCGGCGCGCGCATCGCCGGTGTTGATCAGGAAGTTGCAGTGCTTCTCCGACACCATGGCGCGGCCGTGACGCAGGCCGCGGCAGCCGGCGGCGGCGATCAGCTGCCAGGCCTTCGCAGCCGGCGGGTTTTTGAACGTGCTGCCGCCGGTCGCTACCCGTAGTGGTTGGGAGGCCTCGCGCTCGGCCTTGATCGCCGCCATGCGGGCGCGGATCGCGGCCTGGTCGCCCGGCGCGCCCCGCAGCACCGCCTCGATCACGACCCAGTCCGCCGGCAGGCCCGAGTGGCGGTAGGCGAAGCCGAGCTCGGCCGTGCGCAGCACATGCCGCCGACCCTGC